>DAOTWP010000377.1:0-2359 GCA_034435675.1 Anaerolineae bacterium | reverse complement strand
GGAGCAAGGGCAGTTTATGCGGCTCACACTGCTGTTTCGCGGGGCGCACCCTGCGCGTCCGTTGTTGTTCGTGCGGGCGCTGGATCCGCTGACCGGGGCGGTGTTGGGCGGGGTGGAAGCCTACCCGGCTATGCTGCCAACCGACAGGCTGGACCCGGATACGATTTATGCGGTTCCGCTGCGTTTGCGCCTTGACCAGCACACCAGCAGCCCCAACCCGCAGCGGCTTAACCTGACATTCGGCTGGCGCGTGCCATCAGCAGCAGAGATCACTCCCGGCTGGCGCGGCGGCGACAATCTGCCCGTGCCACAGCAGATCTTTTTGCCGCTGGCGGACGCGCAGGGCACGCCGCTGGACGCGCTGATTGTGCCCGGCGCTGTGCTGTGCGACTGTGCGTCGCTGCTCGCCAGCGCCCCACCGCCCGCCCCGCCGCTGTCCAATGCGGTGGACGTGCGCTACGGCGATATGATCCGGTTGTATGGTTACACGTTGTCTGGCACTGCGCTGCATCCCGGCGCAACGCTCATGGTAACGCTCGGCTGGGACGCCCTCGCTAGTCCGGGGGAGGACTGGACGCTGACGCTGGGGCTGCTGGACGCGCAGAACACGCTGATCGCGCAGGACGATGCCATGCCCGCCGGATTCCCCACATCAGCCTGGTTTCCCGGCAGCGTGTTCAGCGAAACACGGCTGCTGGTCATCCCGGCAGACGCGCCCGCAGGCAGCTATCGCCTGTATCTGGGCTGGTACCGGCTGAGCGACCTCACGCGGCTTCAGCCGGTGACGGTGCGCGCAGGGGGCGGGGCAGCGCAGGATGGCGTCTGGGTTTTGCCGGAGGGCATTACGGTTGCGGGCGCGGAGGATTGAGCAAGAGCGCCGCGCCTCTATTGGAAAAAGCACAACGATTCAGAATGCTTCGCAGCAGCTATTAAAGGCGCGCGGCTGGCGTGCCAGACTAGTGCCCAATTGGGGGTCCCGGAGCGAACAGGCAGGTTCGCCGCCACTGCTGTGGTCTGCGCGTGGTCCGCGGCATGGACAGCGAACCACGGCAGCCCAACGAACACAAAGGGCTGAAGGTCCAGGATGCAGCCTGCAAATAATGCCCAGCGCTCCGACTTTCGGCGGATTTCGCACGCTGGCAGCGCTGTGGTGCTTGACAGCCGCTGCCGAGTCGGTGTACGGTTAAACTGTTCCGGCAGAGCAGCCCTGCCACCCGGCGGCTGTTTCCCCCCGAACATCGTTCACACGAGTAGAAAGACTGCTGATGCACACAACGATTGACAACAACCGCTAACCTGTTTTGGGTTACCCTGTTGCCGAATCGTGCATGCATCCTTGATTCACGTTTGCTGTAAGACACTGTGCCTTGCATTCGCGCGCCGTAGGGGTGAACCCTGCGGCGTTTTTGATTCGGCAGGAACCTGAAGTCAGGAGAAAGATGCAGGAAAAAGGAGAAAGCACGACCTACAGCGCGAGGCTTGCTCCAGGTATTCTCCTGCTGAAGTGTGCATGGTAGTCCTTGCTCCTTAAAACTTTCTCCGCCATTAACCAGAGGAATTACACCCTGATGGAAACCCGTGAAGAACTGCTCAAACAGTATGGCACTGCCAGCAACCTGAACGCCCGCATCACCTTTCACACGCGCTTTGCGACCAACCCGACGCCCTGGTGGCAGTGGGTCTTCGACCAGTTCGACCTGCCGCCGGACGCGCGGGTGCTGGAACTGGGCGCGGGACCGGGCGACCTGTGGCACAAGGCGCGGGCGCGCGTCCCGGCAGGCTGGCAGATCACGCTGAGCGATCTGTCGCCGGGGATGCTGGATGCCCAGCGGCAGGCGCTGGCGGATGGCGCAGGGCAGTTCGCGCATGAAGTGGTGGACGCGCAGGCGATTCCGTTTGAGGATGAGCGCTTTGACGCGGTTATCGCCAACCACATGCTCTATCACGTGCAGGATCAGCGGCAGGCGGTCGCGGAAATTCACCGTGTGCTCAAACCAGGTGGGGTGCTCTATGCCGCCACAAACGGCGCGGCGCATCTGCGCGAACTGCGCGAACTGGTTGAACGTTATGCGCCGGGCGCGAACCTGTGGGAACGCTTCTTTGTGATGCAGACCTTCACGCTGGAAAACGGCGCGGACAGGCTGGCGCAGCGCTTTGCACGGGTCGAAACGCGGCGGCAGGACAACAACCTGCGCGTGACCGAACCGGAACCGCTGGTCGCTTATGTGGCGTCGGCGGTGGACGGCGAGCGCCTGCCAGTTGAACGCCTGCCGCACTTCACGGACTTTGTGCGGGTGGAAATTGCGCGGGCGGGCGGTGCGCTGCCTATCACGCGCGACAGCGGCATGTTCGTCGCCCA
>DAOTWP010000376.1:0-21368 GCA_034435675.1 Anaerolineae bacterium | reverse complement strand
ATGCCGCTGCCGGCGAGGAACACATCGGTTGGAGTCTGGCGCACCTCGTCGCGCATGTGACCGCCAGCAGCGAAGAAGGCGCGGCGTACAGCAGCATTCTGGCGCGCGGCATCCCCTACAGCACGGATCTGCGCCTGCGCTACGAAACCCCCTGGCGTGACATCACCACGCACACGCAGTGTGTTCAACGGCTCGAAGAAAGCCGCCGCATGCGCCTCGCCAGCCTGCAAACGTGGCCCAACAAGCCCTTTCTCGATGTCCTGCGCGAGTTATCACCGCGCTTTACTGAGCGTTTTGGAATGATGAATGCCCCGGCATCGTTCCTCTTCGGCTTGAGCCACGAAGTCGGGCATTATGACCAGTTCCGCGAAGTGCGCCAGCAGGTGCTTGAGGCACGCCAGCAGGCAGGGCGCGGCGCGGCAGCAGGCGGGGCGTAACACCCGCGTGAAACACAGGGGTCAACGCGCTACAGCACTGAACCTGATCTGCCCCGTGCAAACAACTGTCTACGGAAAGCGAAGGGAGTGGCTGTGGTGCAGCAGTTTGATGCGATCGTCATCGGGACCGGGCAGGCGGGTCCTTCCATGGCGAGCCAACTGGTCAAGAATGGACGGCGTGTTGCCATTGCCGAGGGCTACCGCTTTGGCGGTTCCTGCGTGAATTATGGCTGCCGCCCAACCAAGACGCTGATTGCCAGCGCCCGCGCGGCACACATGGCGCGGCGGGGTGCGGATTTTGGCGTCGAACTCGATAACCTGCGGATCAACTGGGAACGGGTGCGCCAGCGCGTTGTCGGCATTATCGAAGACACCAGCCAGAGCACAGAGGCGTGGCTGCGCGGCACTGATGGGCTGCAAGTTTATCACGCTTACGCTGGTTTTGAGGGGCGGGCGAACGGGCGCTACCGGGTGCGCGTGGGCGACGACGTGATCGAAGCGCCGCAGGTCTTCCTGAACACCGGAACCCGCCCGCGAGTGCCATCTATCGAAGGTATTGACCGGGTGGACTGGCTGGACAGTGAAAAGCTGCTGCGCCTCGAGTCACTGCCGGAACATTTAATTATCCTCGGCGGCAGCTATATCGGGCTGGAAATGGGGCAGGCGTTTCGCCGGTTGGGCAGCCGTGTGAGCATCATCGAAACCTCCGAATGTCTGATCACCCGTGAAGATGCCGACATCAAGCAGGAGGTGCATCGTTTCCTCGCTGCCGAAGGCATTGATGTTTATACCAGCAGTGTACTGCACCGCGTCGAACCTGTCGCGGGGGGTGGACTGCGGGCAGTCGTGCAGCGCGAGGAAGACGGTCAGGAGACTGTGCTGACCGGGTCACACTGGCTCAACGCAATCGGGCGTGTGCCCAATACTGACCGGCTGAACCTGGAGGCGGTGGGTGTCGCAGTAGACGCACACGGGTTTGTGCAGGTCAACGAATTTCTGGAAACCACAGCACCCGGCATTTTCGCCCTCGGCGATGTCAACGGCAGAGGCGCATTCACGCACACAGCCTACCAGGATTACGAGATTGTCCGCGATAACCTGCTGCATGGTCGCCAGCGCAAATGGACAGATCGTGTGACGAGCTATGCACTGTTTACCGATCCCCCGCTGGGGCGCGTGGGGCTGACCGAACAGCAGGCGCGCCAGTCCGGACAGCGGGTGCTGATGGCGGTGATGCCAATGAACCATATTGGGCGGGCAGTTGAACAGGCGGAAACAGACGGGCTAATCAAGCTGCTGGTGGATGCCGAAACAGAGCAGTTTGTCGGCGCGGCGGCGCTGGGGCTGCACGGCGACGAAGTGATTCAGGTAATCAGCTATTTCATGGCGACCGGCGCGAGCTACCGCGTGATGCAGGAGACGCTGCCCATTCATCCCACTGTTGCCGAATTCCTGCCGACGATTCTCGGCAAACTGGAACTGTTGGCGTAGGCAAGTGGCGGGCGTGCGGGTCACGGCTCCACATCGAACAACTGCTGGTACGCCTCGATGGACTGTGTATAGGTGGGCAGGAACACGTTGCGCGTGTGGTCAAGCGCGTCTACTGCGTTGAGCGCCAGCGCCAGCACGAACAGCAGCGCCAGCACGCGCCGCGCCTGCCCGCCCAGTGCCGATTGCAGCACCGTTGCCAGCAGCGCCGCCCCCTGCGCCGCCAGCAGATAGATCACCCCCAGCGCCAGCCCGGCGCGTCCCAGATGCGGGTACTCTGCCGGGGGCGTAATCTGCGCGCCGGATGCCAGCAGCAGTGCCAGCAGCGCGCCTGCCAGCAGCAGGTCTGTGCCGTGCCCTGCCCCCGCCAGCCGCACCACCCCGGCAAACAGCCCCAGCGCGAACAAACCCGCGACGACAGGCGGCAGCGCGGGGCGGTTGACCACACCGTGCAGCGGTGACGGATCGCCAGTGAGCGTGGTCAGCAGCAGTGACTGCGCGGTGCCGTCCAGCGTGGCAAACAGGGGGCTGATGCCGTGTTCCTGCTGGTAGGTCAGCGGGGGTTGAATGGCGCTGTTGCCGCTGGCGAACTGTGGCACCAGCCGCGGCGCTGGCGGAGTGAGCAGCACGAACGGCAGCAGCACCGCGCCCGTAACCCCCGCTGCCAGCAGCACGCCTTGCCCTGCCGCCAGCAGCGTCCCGCGCGTCTCGCGGTTACGGCTGCGCCACCATTCCCACAGGCGAATCAACAGCAGCAGGGGCAGCAGCAGCGCCGCGTAACGCATCAGCGGTGAGAGCAGCCAGCCCAGCGCCAGCGCCGTGCCCGCCGCCAGCCAGATCTGCCAGCGCCCGGACTGCGCCGCCTGCCACAGCGCCAGCACGAACAGCGCCCCCAACAGCAGCAGCGCACTATAGGGCGCGCCGGACGACGCCAGTGCCAGCGTCCACAGCGACGAGGCAGCGAACCCGGCAGCGACCAGCCCGATCAGCACCCCGCCGAAAGACACGCCAAGCAGAAAAATCACCGGCACTGCCGCCAGCGCAAACAACAAGCTCAGCAGTTGCATGCCGCCCAGGGTGCCGCCCAGCAGGCTTACCAGCAGCGCAAACAGTACGCCGTAGTCGCCGTCGGTGTAGATGCCACCCGTGCTGCCCGTTGCCAGCAGAAGCTGTTGTGCGGGCAGCGGCGTTTGCGGCAGCGGTGTTTGCAGCAGCAGCGCCAGCAGAAACACTGTCAGCAGCCCTATCGCCAGCCAGACCTCACGCCCCACAGCCAGAGTTTGCCCGATTTGTGCGCGCAAAGGACGCAGCAGCGCGGGGAACACCAGCCACAGCCCGCCCGTGTAGAGCAGCAGCGGCGCAATTGTCGTGATCAGCGCGTCCGGCTGCACACCCGGTACGCCGCCGGTGGGCACGCGGTATGCCAGCATGAACGCCTGCGCCAGCACAAATGCCCCGCTGCCAGCCCCCGTGCGCAGCAGCCGCCGCCATGCAGCGCCCTGTGTGGGCAGTGCCGCTGGGGTTTCCCGCGCAGCGGCGGGCAGCGGGGGCAGTGCGGCAGACTCAGCGGGCGGCGTTACGGGCGCGGCAGGCGGCTGCCCGCTCAGCAGGTGGCGCAGCGCAACCCCCAGCAGATACAGCGCACTGGCAGCACCGGCAAGCAGCGCGACAATCAACGCAGGCGTGGGGCGCGGACGTTGGCGTGGAGTCACAGGTCTTTTCCTGAATAAGCGTAAATTCCGCCTTGCAGTATAGGCGACATGGACAACTGGCACAACAGTTATACTTGCACTATAATCGAATCTGCGTTAGATTATTGCTGAGCCGTACAGGTTCACCGCATCCTTTGTTTCTGCCATCAGCACGCATGCCGGGCTTTTTCTGCCGGTAGGGAGTAACAGCGTTGGCGCGTAAACCAGCCGACCAATCTGTAAGCCGCGAAGAGATTATCCTTGCCGCCGCCGAAGTGCTGCAACGCAACGGCTATGACGCAACCACCATGAAGGATATCGCTGCTGCGGTGAACCTGACCGCTGCCAGCCTGTACCACCACTTCCGCAATAAGGACGCGCTGCTGCTGGCAGTGCTGGAAGGTGGTGTGGAATACATGGTGGAGCAGCTAGAGCCAATCGTTGCTTCGGACGCCAGCGCCACCGAAAAACTGCGCCAGATGATTCACCTGCATGTCGTCAGCATTGCCCGGAACACCACCGTCGGCGCGGCGATGGTTTTTGAAATTCGCCCGTTGATGGCGTTCAAAGCGCCCCCACGCAATGCCAACCAGTTCGGCGCGGAAGAATTACAGGAACTGGTCGTGCGGCGTGATGCCTTCTTTGAGCAGCGCGATTATTTTGAAGACCTGTTCCGCCGTGTCGTGCGCGAGGGGATCACACGGGGCGAGTTCCGCCTGGTGGATGTGCCGATCTTTGTCAAGGCGCTGCTCGGCGCGCACAACTGGGTTGGTGTGTGGTACAAGCCCAACGGACGCCTGAGTGGTGAGCAGATTGCCGCTGAAATGGCGGAGGTGTTCCTGCGCACGCTGCGCTGCTGATGCAGATGTCAGTGTATCCGCGTCATGCTCAAGAAAGTTGAGTTTAACAGGATAGGTTTTCAGGTTAATTAGCTATTTGCGAGGATAGATCGTGGGACTTTTGGACGGCAAAACAGCGATTATTACTGGCAGCGGACGCGGCATTGGCGCTGCCACCGCGCAGTTATTCGCGCAGCACGGGGCGCGCGTCGTCGTCACCGATATTGACCCCAACCCGGCTAATGCCACCGCTGCACGCATCACGGAAATGGGCGGCACGGCGCTGGCGCTGGGCTGTGATGTCACCAAAGATGGCGACATTGAGGAACTGGTCGGGCAGACGGTGCATACCTATGGCAGCATTGACATTCTGGTCAACAATGCCGGTTACACCTGGGACGGCATGCTGCACAAAATGAATGACGAGCAGTGGGAAGCAATGCTCGCCGTGCATCTTACCGCGCCGTTCAGGATCATCCGCGCCTGTGTGCCGTACATGCGCGAAGCCGGCAAACGCGAAAAAGAAGCCGGCGGCGCGGTCAAAGCCCGGAAGATTATCAATATCAGCAGCACCAGCGGCACACGCGGCAATGTGGGGCAGGCGAATTACAGCGCGGGCAAAGCCGGTATCCTCGGTTTGACCAAAACACTGGCGAAAGAGTGGGGTCCGTTCAACATTCAGGTCAACGCGGTGGCGTTCGGCTTCATCGAAACGCGGCTGACCCAGGCGGACGAAAAAGGCGACTTCACCGAGCGCGAAGGCAAGCGGATTAAGCTGGGCATTCCGGACCAGATGCGCCAGATGGGCGTCATGATGATCCCCATGGGGCGGGTGGGCACACCGGAGGAAGCAGCGGGCGCGGTGCTGTTCTTTGCCAGCGAACTGTCTAACTATGTGTCCGGACAGGTGCTGGAAGTAACCGGCGGCATGTAGTGCTGCTGTCCAGTCAGAGGCTATCGCGCAGGGGTACGCAGCGTGCGCCCCGCTGTTTAATCAGGAATGTTCGATGAAGGATATTTTCATCTCCTATTCCCGCCGTGACAAGGCTTTTGTGCAGCTGCTGGTTGGCGCACTGGAAGCCGATGGGCGCAATGTCTGGGTGGATTATGATGACATCCCCTTTGCTACCGACTGGTGGGAGGAGATTACCCTGGGTATCGAGGCGTCGAGCGCCGTGCTGTTCATCATCAGCCCGGACTCGCTGGAATCGCAGTATTGTTCGCTGGAAGTCAACCACGCCCAGAAGAACAATAAACGCCTGATTCCGCTGCTGTGCCGCGCGGTAGAAGACCGAACGGTCCCGCCGCATGTGGGGCAGTTGAACTGGCTGGACTTCACCGGCGAAAGCAGACAGGCATTCGATGATGCGCTGGTAGAACTCCTGCGCACACTGGATACCGATCTGGCGGCGCTGCGCGACGTTACCCGGCTGCTGGTCAGCGCGCGGGAATGGGAACGGCGCGGGCATAACCCCAGTTTGCTGCTGCGCGGGGACGCGCTGGCAGATGCCGAACGCCTGCTGTCACGCAGCGATTTAACCCCCTTGCAGCAGACTTACTTGCAGCACAGCCGGGCGCAGCAGACGCGCGCGCAAGCGGTGCAGCGTCTGGGGCTGGGTTTTTTGGGCGGGGCGCTGGGCATCGCTTACTTTGTGCTGGCGACGTTTCGCGGCGAAACACTGATTAACAATGTCAGTCTGGCGCTGGCAATTGCCGCGGGGGAAGTCTTCGGCATCTTCACCGGGCTGCTCAATGTGCTTGCCGGGGCGCTGCCCTTCAGCCTGCGCAGGGTGCTGCCCACCCGCACGGAACAGGTCTTAAAGATTGTGTTGTGTCTGGTGCTGGGCGTGCTGTGCTGGTGGGTTTACCAGTGGTTTTTCCTGAATCTAACGCCCACGCTGGATTGGGCGATTCTTGCCGGGGGTGCGGGCATGGCGGCGGGGTTTGTCGCCCGTGTGTTACTGCCGCGCTTGCCCGGCGCTGCTGCCTTCGTCCTGACGGCGGTGGCAGTCTATCTGCCGATTTACGGTTTCAATTCCTTTGCTCCGGCGTCGCGCGGCAGCGGTGTGGACCCGCTGATTTATTTCGCGCAGCAGGGGCAGGTGGTCAGTATCGGTATTCCACTGGCGCTGCTGATTGCGCTGGGGGCAAACGCGCAGGCGTTGTGGCGGGAAGGACGCGCGCTGCTGGCACGGGTGCGCGGAAGTGCGCCTTCGGGCTGACGGGCGATGCATGTGCCAATCATTTAGTGAGCTTACCTGCAATCAGGCAGTGTACAGCAACCCTCGTAACAGTAAACAGTGAGGACAAGTAGCTATGGTGTCGTTTACGCTTTCAGAAGATCAGAAACTGCTCGTTGATACGATTAATCGTTACGCGCTGAATACCGTGCGTCCTGTCGCCCATGAATATGACGAACAGGAACAGGCAGCAGTCACCGCCGCCAATACCGGCTGGAAAATCGGGCTGGTGCCGTCCGGCATTCCCGAAGAATTGGGCGGGTTTGGCGAACTGAGCGCCGTGACGAATGCACTGGCGCTGGAAGAACTGGCTTATGGTGATTTGTCGGTGGCAATGCATGTCATGTCCCCGGCGCTGTTTGCCTTCCCGGTTGTGCTGTTCGGCACGGCGGAACAGCGGGAGGCGCTGCTGCCGGCGTTCCTTGAAGAAACCTTCGCCCCGGCAACGGCGGCGCTGCTCGAACCGGGCATTGCCTTTGATCCCCAGCATTTGCGCACTGTTGCCGACCCCTTCGGCGAAAATGTGCGCTTGCACGGTGTGAAGGCGTGGGTGCCGCTGGCGGCAGAATCCAGCCAGATGCTTGTTTATGCGCGCAATTCGGAAACCGGACACGTTGACGCCTATATTGTGCCGACCAGCGCGGAGGGCATAACGATTGTCGAGCGCGAAAAGCTGATGGGCATGCGCGCCCTGCCGACCTACCGCGTGCAGTTCAACGACGTGACGCTCCCGGCATCGAGCAAGCTTGGCGGTGCGGTGGGCATTGACTACGGCATGCTGCTCAACCGCAGCCGTGTCGCGCTGGCGGCGCTGGCGGTGGGCGTGGCGCGTGCCTCGTTTGAATATGCCCGCGACTATGCCAAAGAACGTGTCGCCTTTGGCAAACCGATTGCGCAGAATCAGGCGATTGCCTTCATGCTGGCGGAGTCGGCGATTGAGATTGACGCAGCGCGGTTGATGGCGTGGGAAGCTGCCTGGAAGCTGGACAAAGGCGAAGATGCCACCCGCGAGGCGTACCTTGCCAAGCAGTATGCAGACAAAGCCGCGCTGTTTGTGACCGACAACGGTGTGCAGGTGCTTGGCGGGTATGGCTTCATCCGCGAGTATCCGGTGGAGCGCTGGCTGCGCAATGCGCGCGGTTTCGCGGCGGTGCTGGGGCTGGCAACAGTGTAAGCCAGCGGGAGAAGGCTTCAGGCTTAAAGGAGCAGGCGGGCACACCCACAGCATGAGCAGCAGGGGGTACTTCCTTGCCGGCGGCAAGCCCCATGCTGGCGCTGTCCTGGAGTGTGGTATGCGGCAGCACCCACTTTCTCCTTTGCCCTGTCTCCTGCACCCTTCTTTTCGTAATGAACGAGTGAAGACTGAGGAAATCGAGCGATGGCAATTGATTTTGAAATTCCAGAAGGTATTTTGCAGACCCGGCAGATGGTCAAGTATCTGGCGGAAACCACCATGCGCCCGTTCTCGCGCGAACTGGATGAAAACGAACACGCCCGCCCTGAGGCGTTTGTCAACGCAATCTGGCCCATGCTCAAAGGGCAGCAGGCATCCTCGCTGAAGCGGCTGAAAGCCGAAAACGGCGACACCGGCGGCAGCGGCAGCGCGCCGGTAGCGGAAAAGAAAAAGGAAAAACGCGCCAGCAACCAGTATCTTGGGCTGATGCTGCTGGTCGAAATGCTGTCATGGGGTGACGCGGGCATCTACCTGTGTTTGCCGTCGGCGGCGCTGGGCGGCAGTGCGATTGAGGCAGTTGGCACGCCGGAGCAGAAAATCCGCTTTTTGACGCGCTTTGCCGAGGGCGATACCCCGGTGTGGGGCGCGATGGCAATGACTGAACCGGGCGCAGGTTCGGACACCAGCAACATCCAGGCGACGGCGGAATTTGACGCGGCGACCAACGAGTGGGTGCTGAACGGGCAGAAGATTTTCTGCACCAGCGGCAAACTGGCGCTGGAGGAAAGCAACGGCCTGGTGGTGGTCTGGGCGACGGTGGACAAGCGGGCAGGGCGCGCGGGCATGAAACCGTTCGTCGTGGAAGCCAACACGCCCGGTGTCAGCGTGACCAAGACGGAAATCAAGCACGGCATCCGTGCCAGCGATACCGCGCAGATCATCTTTGACAATGCACGCATTCCGGCGGACAACGTGCTGGGCAGCGCCGATGTGCAGGAGGGCAAAGGGGGCGCAGGCTTCAAGGGCGCGATGGCGACTTTTGACGCCAGCCGTCCGCTGGTCGCCGCCAGTGCGCTGGGCATCGGGCGTGCTGCGGTGGAGTTCGTCAAGGAGCAGCTTGCGGAACACGATATTGATATTCCTTACGGCGCACCCTACCACAAACTGACCGCGATTCAGCGCGACGTGCTGGAGATGGAAGCCGAACTGCACGCGGCATATCTGCTGACGCTGCGCAGCATCGTCATGCTGGATGCGGGCGAATACAACGCGCTGGAAGCGTCGATGGCGAAGGTCAAGGCGGGCAAGGCAGTCACCCGTGTAACCCAGAAAGCGGTTGAGCTGCTGGGGTTGATGGGCTACAGCCGCGAGTGGCTGGTCGAGAAGTGGATGCGCGACGGAAAAATAAATGACATATACGAAGGTACCGGTCAGATTAATACACTGGTCGTTGCCCGCCGTATTCTGGGTTACACGCGCAGCGAACTGGCGTAACCGGGCGAACGGGCAGCGGGGCTGGCGATGGCAGGACGGGCAGCGCGGGCGGCCACAGTGGGGCGGCGTGTCTGCCCGGTTATTGCGTGCTCAAGCGTTGAATCGTTTCTGCCGGCGCTGTCTGATGCCGGCGCAGACAGGACAGCATGAGTGTACGGGCGAAGCATGCTTCGCCCCTCCGTGTGCGACACGCAATCTCATGGGTCTGCTGTTGTACTAACAATCTATCCGTAAATTTATCCAGCCGGGCGAGGCGCGCCTCGCCCCTACGAGAAAATCCGCTTATTCGGATAGATACCAAGTACAAACAGATTGAAAATGTCGGTAACGATCCCACCGAATTAATCTGTTTGCACTTAAGTACAACCAAATTGAAAATGTCGGATGTAGTGGCAGGTCTCAGACCTGCCCCTACGGAAAACAATCCCGCGAGATTTCTGTGGTTGTACTTAAACCTGTTGCTGGTCTGTAATGGTTACGGCGAGGGGATGATCGTTAACGCCAGGCTTAACAAAACGTGGTTAAATCTACACGAGCAACCCCTTACTTATTTTGTGTGCGCCACACAGCGCACGCCCAAACAATAGAGGATTTGGAAGATGCCTGTTGAGTACTACTGGTACGACGAGCAAAAGACCATCGCAGTATGCAGAATGAGTCGTAAGTGGACGTGGGAGGACTTTTACGAGGCACGGCAGGCATTCCGTGCGACCGTAACCCACAACCCGCCGCGGGTGGATCTCATTCTCGAAATCACTCACGACTCGGTTGTGCCCAGCAATTTTGTGACCGGGGTCAAGAGCGCGGTTGCCAGCGCCTCTAAAAACTGGAGCATGAGCGTGCTGGTCAACCCCAGCGCTTACGTGCGCTCGCTGTTCAATGTGCTCAGCCGCACCTACCCGGAAATCGGCAGGCGTTATCCAATCGCCAGCAGTTACGAAGAGGCTCAGGCGCTTATCGAGCAGTATCGCAGCAGCCTGAATCACGCGAGCAGCGGTAAATAAAGGCAGCGCGACAGCATGCAGCGTGACGCAGAACAGCGCATCCTGATTACCGGGGCGAATCGCGGTATCGGGCTGGAATTTACCCGGCAGTATCTGGCGCGGGGCGCACAGGTCTTTGCCACTGCCCGCAGCCCACACTCCGCTGCTGACCTGCACGCGCTTGCCGCGCCGGCAGGACGGCTGACAGTGCTGCCGCTGGACACCGGGGACGCGCAGAGTATTGCGGCGCTGTCCGCAGCGCTGGCAGCACACACGCCCGCGCTGGACCTGCTGATTAACAACGCCGGGACGAACCCGCGCACGCCGGAGTATCGCCAGTTCGGTGAACTGACACCGGATGCGCTGCTGGACACACTGCGCGTGAACGCCGTTGGCCCGCTGCTGCTGGCGCAGGCGCTGGTCGAACTGCTGCGCGCGGGCACACAGCCGTGCGTGGTCAACATTTCGTCGCAGCAGGGCAGCATGGAGTGGAAAAAAGGCGGCGGCGGGTACGCCTATGCCAGCAGCAAAGCCGCGCTGAATATGTTCACGCGCCTGCTGGCGGCGGACCTGCGCTCGCCAGGCATCACGGTCATTACGGTGCATCCTGGCTGGGTGCAAACGGACATGGGCGGTTCCAGCGCACCGCTGACAGCGCCGGACGCGGTGCGCAGCATGATCACCCTGTTTGACCGTCTGACGCCGGAACACAGCGGCGGGTTTTATCGCTGGGATGGCAGTACGCATCCCTGGTGACTGTACAGCATACACAGCATCATGATCAGCAAATATCGGAAGCTATTGAGGCGAGTCCATGAAAATCATCCGCTTCTACGCATATGGTGAACCTGAAGTCATGCTTCTGGAAGAAGCGCCGCTGCCCCAACCCGGACCGCATACGGTGCGGGTGCGCATTGAGGCAGCAGGCGTCAATTTTGTGGATACCTACCAACGCAGCGGGCAGTATCGCGTGCCGCTGCCCTTCACGCCGGGATCAGAGGCAGCTGGCACCGTGGATGCCGTCGGCGAAGGCGTCAGCTTCTTCAAACCCGGCGACCGGGTTGCCTGGGGGTTTACCACGGGTGCCTATGCCGAATACGCCGTTGTCCCGGCGGAAAAGCTGGTTGCCCTGCCACACGGCATTGATGCGCAGACTGCCGCTGCCGTGCTGACCCAGGGCATGACCGCGCACTTTCTGTCGCACGATACCTTCCCGCTGCAAAACGGGCACACCGCCCTGATCCATGCGGCGGCAGGCGGCACCGGACAAATGCTCGTGCAAATGGCGAAGCTGCGCGGTGCGCGGGTGATTGGCACCGTGTCTACTGAGGCAAAAGCCGAAATCGCGCGTGCGGCGGGCGCTGATGAAGTTATCCTCTATACTCAGGAGGACTTCGAGGTAGAGACGAAACGCCTGACTGCGGGCAAAGGTGTGGATGTGGTCTACGATTCGGTGGGCATCGACACCTTCGAAAAGAGTCTCAACTGCCTGCGCCCACGCGGCTATATGGTCCTCTATGGGCAGAGCAGCGGCGCAGTGTCGCCGGTAGAACCGCAGTTGCTGGCGGGCAAAGGCTCGCTGTTCCTCACGCGCCCGTCGCTGGCACATTATCTGCAAACCCGTGAAGAACTGCTGCGCCGCGCCAACGATGTTTTTATGTGGCTGGTGGTCGGCAGGCTGAAAGTAATGATTGACCGGACCTTCCCGCTGGCGGAAGCTGCCAAAGCACATAAGGCGCTGGCACGGCGCGAAACTGTCGGCAAGCTGCTGCTGCTGCCCTGAGCCGGACTCTGAGGGGTGCGTGCCTACGGGCTGCGCACCCCTGATATGACAAATTGCTGCAAACTGCTGGTTTCATTACCGAAAGGTTTTTGTTAAGATGAGCTATGCAATTAGGAAAGCCGCTGTAATTGGCTCCGGGACGATGGGTGGCGGCATCGCGTCGCTGCTGGCAGGCATCGGCGTCGAGACGCTGCTGCTGGATATCCCGGCTAAAGACACGAAACCCGGTGACGCCCCCGCCAAACGCAATGCCATTGTCCTCAATAATCTCAAAACGCTGCAAAAAATGCGCCCGGCGCAGATGTTCAGTGAGCGTGATCTCGACAATATCCGTGTGGGCAACCTGGATGATGATCTTGACAAAGTCAGTGATGCGGACTGGATTATCGAGGTTGTCGTCGAAAGGTTGGACATCAAAAAGAACCTGATGGCGAAACTGGCGGAAATTGCCCGCCCGGACGCGATCATCACCACCAACACCTCCGGGCTGCCGATCAAGTCGATTGCCGAAGACCTGGGACACGAATTCACCCGGCGTTTCATGGGCACACACTTCTTCAACCCACCGCGCTACCTCAAGCTGCTCGAAGTCATCCCGCACGAAGACACTGATCCCGAACTGGTGCGCTTTATGCAGGAATTTGGCACGCGCGCGCTGGGCAAAGGCGTAGTCATCTGTAAGGACAAACCGAACTTCATCGGCAACCGCTTCATGAGCATGAGCGGGATGCAGGCGATGAATTACGCGCTGGATCATGGCTACACGGTGGAGGAAGTAGACGCCATCACCGGACCGTTGATCGGGCGACCCAAAACGGCAACTTTCAACCTCAACGACCTGGTTGGGTTCGATATTGCGGTCGGTGTGGCACGCAACCTGTACCCGGCAATTCCTGATGATCCGCAGCGCGAAGTGCTCAATCATCCCAAAGCGGCGGCGCTCAGCCAGAAGATGCTGGACAATAACTGGTTGGGACGCAAAACCAACGGCGGCTTCTACAAGATGCAGAAAGGCGCGGACGGCAGCAAAGAGCTGTGGGCGCTGAATCTGGAGACCATGCAGTACGAACCGCCGCAGAAGGTTGAGTTCGAGAGTGTCAAGAAGCATGGGCGCGTCAAACCCCTCGGCGAACGCATCCGTCTGCTGCTCAACGAAGAAGACCGCGCCGGGCAGTACCTGTTCCACCTGCACGGTTTCTACCTTGCCTACGCCAGCCACCGGGTGCCGGAAATCACCGACACGATTGTCAACGTGGACAATGCGCAGAAATGGGGCTTTGGGCACGAGATGGGTCCGTTTGAAATCTGGGATGCCATCGGAGTTGACGATTTCACCACGCGCTTTGAGGCAGCGGGTTACCCGGTAGCGGACTGGGTCAGGCAGATGCTCGCCGGCGGGCATAAGACCTTCTACCAGACCAACGAGAAGGGACAGGTCACAGGCTATTACAGCCCACAGGCAGGCGCGTATGTGCCGCTGGAAAAAGATGCCCTGGAAATCACCATTGCCGACCTGAAGGCAGACGGCAGGGAACTGGCAGGCAACGACGAGGCAAGTGTCTACGATATGGGTGATGGCGTGCTGTTGTGGGAATTCCACAGCAAGCAGAACACCATCGGCGCAGGACTGATCGAGATGGGCAACAAGGCGCTGGAACTGCTGGAACAGCCGCAGTACGTGGCGCTGGTGGTCGGCAACGATGGCGAACGCTTCAGCATTGGCGCGAACCTGGCGTCAGCGATGGGCGGCGGACCAGAAGGCATTACGCAGGCGATCACCGAACTGCAAAACCTGACTAACGCGCTGCGCTATGCCGTTAAGCCTGTCGTCACGGCACCGTTTGGCATGGCGCTGGGCGGCGGCTGTGAACTGCTGATGAGCGGCGCGCGGATCGTCGCCCATGCGGAACTCTACGCCGGGCTGGTGGAGTTCGGCGTCGGGTTGGTGCCCGCAGGCGGCGGCTGCAAGGAACTGGTGCGGCGGCTGGTTAACCCGGTGGCGGCAAGCGGCAGCGGCGATCTGCTGCCCCCGATGCAAAAGGCGTTCGAGAATATCGCCCTCGCCAAAGTCAGCGAAAGCGCAGCGCAGGCGCGCGAAATGGGCTTCCTGTCTGCCGATGATGTGATCGTCATGAACCGTGCGCATCTGCTGGGCGAGGCAAAGCGTGTGGCGCTGGCAATGGCCACCACCTATGAACAGCACAGACCGGAAAAGGTCTATGCTGCCGGGCGTGATGTCTATGCGGCGCTGAATGTCGCCATTGCGGGCTTTAATGAGGCGGGCATGGCGAGCGACTACGACGGTTTTATCGCCCGTAAAATCGCTTACATCCTGACCGGCGGCGCGCTGGCAGCACCGCAGTGGGTTGATCAGCAGGTGTTCTTCGCGCTGGAACGGCAGGCGTTTACGGAGCTGATGATGCAGGAAAAGACGCAGCAGCGCGTGCTGTATATGCTGCAAAACAACAAGCCGCTGCGGAATTAGGCGTACAATGTAGGCATGTTGAACAGGGCGGCTCTGTTGAGTTGCCCTGACGGATTGTTGACGTGTGGCATAACCTGTCAATTGCGGGAATAGAAGCAATGGCAATCGAGCGGCGCTTAACGACGGTGGAGATGTTCGAGCAGGTTGCTGATACGGCGGAAAACGCTGAACGGCTGCTTGAATTGATTCACGGGGAGATTGTGGAAAAAGTGCCCACCGAAGAACACGGCGTCGCAACAGGCAATCTGCACGGCTTTCTGTGGAACTACAGCCGCCAGACCGGGATCGGACGCCTTGTGATCGAAGGACGCTATCGCAATCCTGAGGATCAGCATAACGCGCGTATTCCTGATCTGGCGTTTACCGTAAATCCGGCAGCGCCACCCGTGCAGCGCGGTAGTGTACCCCGCATGCCCGATCTTGCGATAGAAGTCAGGTCACCGGATCAGCCTGTGAAGACGATGCGCGAAAAGGCGCGTTATTATCTGGCGAACGGGGTCAACATGGTCTGGCTGGTGTTCACCGATCAGCGCATCGTCGAAGTGTATACGCTCGACAGTGAAGCGATCCTGACCGAGACGGATACGCTGATACGCTGACAGGTGGCAAGCTGCTGCCGGGCTTTTCGATGCCTGTGCGCGAGATATTCGCTGGTTTAGCTGGGAAAGAAGCATGAGGGATGGCGACGGTACGTGCAGTTTATGAACGGGGCGTGCTGCGACTGCTGGAACCTGTTGGACTCCGCGAGGGGCAGGAGGTCCAATTGACAATTGCACCCGCCGGACAGCCCACAGGGCAACCTGCTGAACTCACGCCAGAAGAAATTGATCGGCGGTTGAAGGCGGCAGGGCTGCTAGTTGCATATGATCCCGACGACTGGTTTGGCGAAAATGATGATCCCGCGATTACTGCTGCGTTTGAGGCGATGACCGAAGAGGAATTGGAAGCCGAGTTAGAGGAGATTGGCAAACGCTTCGGAGGAGGTCGCTCGATTGATGCATACATTGACGAAGATCGAGATCCGCGTTGAGCCATTTCTTTGTGGATACTAGTGCGCTAATGCGAAGATATTAGTTGGAAGTGGGTAGTACGTGGGTCAAGAGCTGGATCTATCCCCAATATGGGAATCACATCTATATCTCGGAGTTGACTTCAGTGGAACTATTTAGCGTTATAGTTCGATTGAAACATGAAAAACGCTTGACACAGAGTGATTCACAGCGAACAAAAGTCAGTTTTTCTAAACATCTTCGTACGCAGTACCGGGTCGTCAAAATTAATAGTATGGTCTTACGGCGCGCCCGAAATATGGTAGAGAAGCACAATTTGCGCACACTTGACGCCATTCAGTTAGCATCTGCGCTGAATGTCGCAGCAGCCTTGCAAGTCAATCCGACGTTTATCACAGGCGACCAGCGCTTGCTCATCGCCGCTGGCGCTGAAGGGTTGCCGATAGATAATCCCTACAATCATCCGTAGATAAAGTTTCGTATTTCGCAAAGTGAAGTAAGACAAAGGACAAAGTATCATGCGTGAAGCTGTAATTGTAGCGGGCAGCCGCACCGCCGTTGGCAAAGCAGTGCGCGGCAATACACGCAATGCGCGCTCGGACGACATGGCGGCAGCCGTCATCCAGGAACTGATGCGCCAGACCGACGGCAGACTTGCCGCGACAGATATTGACGATGTGATTATGGGCTGCGCCATGCCGGAAGGCAGCCAGGGCATGAACTTCGCGCGGGTGATCGCTTTGCGCGCCGGGCTGCCGGTCGATACCCCCGGACAAACCGTCAACCGCTTCTGTTCCAGCGGCTTGCAGACCATCGCGCAGGCGGCGAACAGCATTATCGCCAACGAAGCCGATGTGATTATTGCCGGTGGGGCAGAGAGTATGTCGTCGGTGCCGATGACCGGGCATCACCTTAGCCCGAACCCGTATATGGCGGAACACGACCCCAACGTGTATATGAGCATGGGCTTGACCGCCGAACGTGTGGCGAAGGAATTTAACGTCAGCCGTCAGGATATGGACGAATTCGCCTATAACAGCCACATGAAAGCCGCCGCCGCCGAGGACGCGGGCAAGTTCGCCGAAGAAATCGTCCCCTTTGAATGGGAAGAAGCGGTGATCGGTGCAGACGGGCTGCCCACCAGCGTCAAAATGCGGCTGGAAAAAGATGAACACCTGCGCCGCGAAACCACCGTAGAAGCGCTGGCGGCGCTGAAACCGGCGTTTACGCCTACAGGCAATGTCACCCCCGGCAACAGCAGCCCGCTGAGTGACGGCGCGGCAGGGGTGATTGTCATGGAGCGCGAAAAGGCAGAAGAACTGGGCTTGACCCCGCTGCTGCGCTTCGTCGGTTTTGCGGTTGCCGGTGTGCGCCCGGAAATCATGGGCGTCGGTCCGATTGCCGCCATACCCAAACTGCTCAAACGCACCGGCATGACGCTGGATGAGATTGACCTGATCGAACTGAACGAAGCATTCGCTTCACAGTCGCTCGCCGTAATCCGCAACCTGGAGCTGGATCCGGCGAAAGTCAATGTCAACGGTGGCGCGATTGCCCTGGGGCATCCCCTGGGCTGCACCGGCGCCAAGCTGACCGTCCAGTTGATGCACGAAATGCGCCGTCGCAAGTTACGTTACGGCATGGTGACCATGTGCATCGGCGGCGGTATGGGCGCGGCAGGCATCTTCGAAAACTTGCAGTAGACAGCGGGCGCGCCCTTCAGCCGCGCCCCTGAATACGCACACCCCTGCAATCCCCCCCGCAGGGGTGTGTTATTTCTGCACCCCGTAATCTGTTCTGTAAAACGAAAAGTGTGCAAATTGGTCTGAATTTGGTATGGTTAACGAAAATTCATCTGTTTTGCACCTATAATGAGAAGAATAGACTTTCTGATTGTAAGGTTTTGAGAAATGAGCGTTCCAGCTAATACCGATTTTGCGCAGGAGGTGCGTATTGACCGCCTGCAAATCCTCTGGAAAGTAACCCTCATTGCCAGCATCATTGGCGGCTGGACGCTGCTGACCTTCAGCCTCGTAAACGCCCGTATTGCGACGCAGTGGATTATGACCACACTGGCAATTGCGATCGGCTGCCTGTTGACCGGGTTCATGCTGCGGCATAATCGTTACACCCTTGGCGTCTGGGTGTACGCGCTGGGGGTGCTGGTGGCGGTCTGCGTGCCCATGACCAACGGCGATGCCAACACCCTGCAGCTCGTGCCGTTTATTTTGCCGGTGATCGTCTTCGTCGTCGGGCTGATGCTGCCTCCAGCCAATGCCTTTTTGTTTGCTACCGTTTCCGCTGCTGTCGTACTGGTGATTACCGGGGTGGTCGGCGGCAGTCCCGGTGTGTCACAGATTTTTGCGGTCGCGCTGATGTTTCTCAGCGGCATTTTCGCCGCGCAGGTCACCGGCGAACTGTATCAGATCACCGAGTGGGCGCTGATGAACTATAAACGCGAACGGCGCACCAATGACGAACTGTTCGCCAGCCGGCAGGAGCTTCAGCGCAGCCTGCAGCGCAGCCAGGTACTCAGCGAAGAGTTGCAGGAAACCAACGTCGAACTGGATCGCGCGCGGCTGGCAGCAGAGGAGGCAAAACATTTTCGTGGACAGTTCCTCGCCAATATGAGCCACGAACTGCGCACGCCGCTTAACGCCATCATTGGCTTCAGCGAAACGATGCTCAAATTCCCGATGATGTACGACAACGTGCCGCTGCCCAGTGCTTATGAAGCTGACCTGAACCAGATTTATAACAGTGGGCGCAGTCTGCTGCATTTGATCAACGACATTCTCGATCTGGCGAAGGTAGACGCGGGCAAGTTGGAAGTCAGCCTCGCGCGGGTGGAGCTTGCGCCGCTGGTCACCAGCACCATCTCCACTGCGCAGGGGTTGATCGGCATTAAGCCGATTGAGCTGCGCACCGAGCTGATTGAGCCGCTGCCGCCTGTGCTGGCGGACGAAAAACGTGTGCGGCAGGTGCTGCTCAACCTGTACAGCAACGCGGCAAAATTCACGGATCGCGGATCAATTACCTTACGTGTGCAGCCCGCGCCGGAAGGCGTACAAGTCAGCATGACCGATACCGGCAGTGGCATTGCAGCCAGCGATCTGAGCATCATCTTTGAAGAATTCAAGCAGGCAAAATCCAGCACGGGGCGTGACCCACGCTCTGGCGCAGGACTGGGGCTGGCGATTTCGCGCCAGTTGTTGACACTGATGGGCGGGCGCATCTGGGCGGAAAGTGAACCGGGCAAAGGCAGCACCTTCCACTTTGTGCTGCAACGTTACGAGGAAACTGCCGAGACTCCGCAGCTTAACGGCAGTGGTTCTGCGCATACCGGCGTACCTGCCAGCACGCCAAACGGCGTGACGGATGCTGCACCCGATGCAGCGGCGCAGACTGTAGCTGATAAGGCAGCGAACGCTGCACCGAACGCCGCGCACACGGTCGCCAGCAATGGCACACAACCGGACTCTTTGCCCGCGCCGCAATCCACCAGCATATAGGAGGCGCGTGGTCATGCGGATACTCTACGTAGAGGACAACCCGACTAACCGTTTGCTGGTGCAGCGCATTGCGCGGTTGGGTGGACACGAAGTGCTGAATTATACCAACGGAGAAACTGCGCTCGAAAACTTCGACCGCGATAAGCCCGATCTTGTGCTGATGGATGTGCAGTTGGAGGGGGCGCTGACCGGGCTGGATGTGGTGCGCAGCCTGCGCGCTGCCGGGCATATGATCCCGATGATCGCCGTGACTGCCTATGCGATGGTGGGTGACCGTGAGCGCTGCCTTGAGGCGGGCTGCAATGATTATCTGGCAAAACCGCTGTCTGTCAGTGAACTGGTCACGCTGTTCGAGCGTTATGGCAAAGAGACTGCTGCCAGCACACCGCAAGCCGATCTCAGAACGGAAAGCAAAGCTGCGCCTGCCCCCGCCGGCGCTGCGCCGCCCAACAATGTGCCGCTGGCGTCCAGGTCGATGCCCGCTCCATCGCGCCCGGCAGAACCAGCACAGCCGTCAGGTGGTGTAAAGCCGGACAGCGCCACAAAATCCAAGCCCGATCCGCTGCCGGAAACACAAAAAGATGTTTAGCCTGTAACTATTGCTGTTTTGAAAGGCGTGATTTATGGCTAACCCTGCTGCGCTAGTTGTTGATGACACCCCTGCGAACCATGATTTTCTGGTCCGGCTGATCAGCACTGCACGGTTTGACGTGACCGGCTCGCTGAATGGCAAAACCGCGCTGGATGCTGCCGCACGCATGGACTCGCTGCGGTTGGCGGTGGTGGACATGAAGCTGCCGGACATGAACGGATTGGAACTGACGCAGGCGCTGCGCCAGCGCTTCCCGGAGGCATACCTGGTTATCGCCACGATGTACGATGACCACACGCTGATTCAGCGGGCATTTGCCAGCGGCTGTAACGTCTTTCTGGTCAAGCCGCATGGTTTTATGGAACTGTACAAGAGTCTGATTTCGACCAGCCTTGACGAACTGCGGCGCGGGGCAGCGCTGGTGATTGACCAGTATGGCGCACGCCCGTTTGCCTTCGCCTCACGCTAAGAAGGCGGACCGGCTGGCACGGCAGCGACAGCAGCGTTGTTTACGCCAGCCCCCACTTTTGCAGCAGAAGCTGAAACCGATCCAGATCCAGCGGCTTGAGCATGAAGGCGTTCGCGCCGTCGCGTTTCAGCGCGTCCAGATCAACCCCTTCGGCGCTCATGATGATGATGCGGATGCCCCGAAAGCGTCCATCTGACCGTGCCGCGCGCAGAAATTCCAGTCCATCCAGTTCAGGCATATAACGGTCGGTGATCACAACATCCGGCAGGGTGGGCGTGCCGTTGAGAAAACGCAGCCCTGCCGCGCCGCTGTTCGCACAGACGACACGATGCCCCTCCATCTCCAGCAGCGCCTTGAGCATATTCTGCATGTCGAGGCTGTCTTCCAGCAGCAGTATCTTTGCCATAACGTTTGCTCCCATGTGGCAGCAGTTGAACCTGATCGCAGTGTGGTGCCGGTGTAGTTTGCCCCGGCATGACCGCCGAGGATTTTTAGCGTAAAAGCAGGTTACGCCCGCGCTGTGTAATCGCCCTCGACAATCCACTTATACGTGGTCAGTTCTGCCAGCGCCAGCGGTCCGCGCGCGTGCAGCTTCTGTGTGCTGATGGCGACTTCTGCACCCAGCCCCAGCGCGCTGCCGTCCGTAAAGCGCGTGCTGGCGTTGAGATATACTGCCGCCGAGTCCACTTCGTTCAGAAAGCGTTCAGCGTGTGCCGCTGTCTGGGTCAGAATGCCGTCCGAATGCTGTGTGCTGTGTTCGCGGATATGCGTAATCGCGCTGTCGAGGTCATCTACCACGCGCAGCCCCAGCACCAGTGCCATCCACTCCGTATCAAAATCGCCCTCAGCGGCAGGCGTCACCCGCGCGTCCCCTGCCAGCAGCGCATACGCGCGCGGATCCGCCCGGAAGGTCACGCCATCTGCGCCGAGCGCCTGCACCACCCGTGGCAGAAAGTTCGCCGCCACGCTTTGCTCCACCAGCAGCGTATCCAGCGCATTGCAGACGGCGGGGCGCTGCGTTTTGGCGTTGTGGATCACCGGCAGCGCACGATCCAGATCGGCGCTGGCATCCACATACAAATGGCAGATGCCCATGCCGCCGATAATCACGGGAATCGTACTGTTTTCGCGGCAGAAATCGTGCAGCGCACTGCCGCCGCGTGGGATAATC
>DAOTWP010000375.1:0-4676 GCA_034435675.1 Anaerolineae bacterium | reverse complement strand
GCGGAGGCGCAGGTCGCCAGCCGCCACCTGGACGCGCTGCGGGCAAGCGGCATTGGGCATTACCGGCTGGAATTTGTGCACGAAACAGCGGCGGAGGTACAGCAGGTCTGCGCGGCGTTCGCGGCGTATTTTGCCGGGCGGTTGGGCAGCGCCGACCTTGACCAGCGCCTGCGCAAACTTGTGCCGCAGGGGACGACCGAAGGCTCGTTCTTTGTGCCGCTGGATTACATCAGCCTGCCCGCGCTGTAGCTGTAGGGGCGCGGCGATAAACAGCGCCGCCCCCGCGTAAATGGCGCCAAAGTGGCACCGGTGGCTGTGCTGGTGTATGGGACCGCAGCCCCGGCTACACCTGCGTGAGCAGTGTCTCGATCTCTGCCAGCAGCGCCGCACGCTCGTTATCCGGCAGGCGCGCCGCCTGAAAAGCGTTGATCTGCAACTGCGCCAGTTCGCGCCGGGTGAAACCCTGCTGTTCCACCAGCGCCCGCAGTTCGCTTTCCAGCGTACAGCCGAACACCGTCGGGTCATCGGTGCTGCATGTTACGGACACACCGCGCCGCAGCAGCGTTCCAATAGGATGCGCTGCGATGCTGTTCACCACCCGCAGTTTGACATTCGATGTCGGGCACAAATCCAGCGTGACGCCCTCGTCCAGAAGCCGCTGCACCAGCGTTTCATCCTGTGCCGCCGTCGTGCCATGCTCAATGCGCTTGACATGCAGCGCATCCAGCGTTTCGCGCACGGACTCCGCCCCGCGCAGTTCGCCCGCGTGCGCCCGCAGCAGCAGCCCGCGTTCGCGCGCCGCCGTGAACAGCCCGGCAAACGGCGCGGCATGGCTCAGACGCTCATCCCCGTGCAGGTCAATGCCATCAACCCGCGCGGACTGCATCACGGCAGCCACATGATCCTGCTGTTCGGCAAGCGGCACCCGGCGGTTGAACGCCACGATCAGCCGCACGACCATACCTGGCGGCACTGCTGACTGCATCGCCGCAAGCACCTCATCCAGCGGCGCGGCACGCAGCGCAAGCCCGACGCCGATAGAGATTTCCGCATAGCGCACATTGACCGCTGCCAGGTCGCGCAGTGCCACTTGGGTGACGCGGTGATAGCCCTCCACCGTTTGCAGGACAGGGCGAAACATGCTGCGCATGGCGTCCTGGAAATCGTTGAAATCGGCAAAACGAAACGACGGTTCCCACCACGCTGATGGGGCAGGCGGCGGTTCGGCATTCGCATCTCGCGCAGCATATTCGCGGGTCAGCGCCAGGGGCACCGTCCCTTCCAGATGCAGGTGCAGTTCCGCTTTAGGCAGCGCACGAATAAAAGCGTCTATTTCCATCAGGGCAACCTCCCCGGCATTAGCCCCGCAGCGGCAGCACCAGTTCCTTATGGAACGTGGTCAGCGCTTCGAGCGTGCCGTCAGCATGTGCCACCACTGTGTCCTCAATGCGCACACCAAAACCGCGCTCAGGATAATACACGCCCGGTTCAATCGTGAAGACGCTGCCCGCCGCCAGCAGATCATCCTTGAGCACATGCGTAATCGCCGGGCGTTCGTGTATATTCAAGCCCAGCCCGTGCCCCAGGCTGTGGACATAGCCTGTTTCCGTGCCGGGGTGACTGCGCGTGGTCGGGTGTCCCTTGCTTTCCAGGTAATCCAGCACTGCCTCCTGCATACGGTGCGCGGGCATGCCCACGCGGAAGCTGTCCAGCGCCACCTCAACTGCATCCATGACTTCATGATAGGCAGTCTGGACTTCGTCGCTGGCGTAGCCGATGCTCCAGGTGCGCGTGCTGTCGTGATGATAGCCGCCGCCCACTTCGCGCGGGAACAGGTCAAAGACAATCGCCTGCCCGGTGCGCAGCGCGTCGGCATCTTCGCCCCGGCTGTGCGGGAACGCACCATCGCGCCCCTGTGCAAAGATCATCCCGGTGTCTTCCAGATCACGATCCAGCAGCGCGCGGCGCACAAAGCGGCGCACAGTGCCAATGGTCAGCGGCGTGCCATCCTGCCCGACGACTACGCCATCCTGCTCACGATGCCCGGCGATAAAGTCCCATGTCGCTTGCAGCACCGCGCTGGTGCGCTGTGCCACGTCGCGCAGGCGGGCAATCTCGGCGGCGTCTTTGGTCACATATGCCTCGTCAAACAGCGTCATGCCCATTTCGCCAACAAACTCATAACCCGGCACCTCTGTCGCCAGCCGCCGGGTCATTTCCAGATACACGTTGACATCGCCCACACCGTACAGCCCGATTTTGCCCGGCGGCACAGCCAGCCATGCCAGCGCCCGCTGCCACAGCAGCAGTTCGGCGCGGCTGCGGTCGCCGTCTGCCTCGCGCACCAGCGCAGACCAGTCAAGATCGTTGTAACTCAGCACGCGCAGCCCGCTTTTTGCCGCTTCCTCAATTTCCATCGGGTTGACAATCATCAGTGGGTCCGCGCCCTGCTGCTTGATGACCAGCCCGCCGGTGACATGCGCGCCGTTGGTCAGGTAGGTGCGTGGGGCATTTTCGCCGTGCCCGCCCACAACCATCACTGCCGCCAGCCCGCGCGCCGCCATCAACCGATCCAAATCCGCTTTCATGAACCGAACAATCCTTTCAGCGCAGCGCCCATACAGTGCCACCGCGCAGCCGAAACCTGAACGAAAAATTTACGCAGATCGTAATAAGCTTAATGGGAAAACACAGCAATTTTTGTTATGATGATAAGCAAAATTAGCCAATCTCTCATCTAAGGAACAACACATGGTCGTCCAGATGGGTTGGGTGCATCCACATGTCTTCTGCGCAGATTTCGCCGGGTTGATTACCTGCGAACATCTGGCAGAAAGTTACCAGCAGATCAGCGCGCTTGCCGGCATTCGCGGGCTGCTGATTGACTACACAGAGACCATGTTTGCCGATGAGACGGTGGTGAACAACGACCAGCTTTTTGCCAGCCTTTCAGCCGTCCTGCGTGCCCCCGATTTTCACTGCTGCATCATTGTCATCCCCGGCAACAAAGCCTTCGCAGAATATACCCGCCAGCTTGGCAGACAGTACGCGCTGAGTGACCGGCTGCACATTGTCCGTTCACGCGCGGCAGGTATTCAGGTGCTGGAAAACTGCCTGCGCAGCGGCAGTCGTTGAGCGCCCCCTGAACGGCGCGGGACTGCGCCCAGCGAGCGCCCGCCCGCACCGGGGATTGGGGCGGTTTGCCCGCCCGCTGCCTAACGCTCCTCGATACTGATTTCTTTAATCACATCGAGTTGTTCAAGCACATTGACTACCTTCTGCCCGTCGCCCTGCACGCGCCCGAATACCGCGTGTTTGCCGTCCAGCCAGGGGGTTTCGACATGTGTAATGAAGAATTGCGAACCATTGGTGTTGGGACCAGCATTCGCCATGCTCAGCACGCCCGGTCCGTCGTGCTTCAGCTTCAGCGCGGACGGCTCATCATTCCATTTGTAGCCCGGTCCGCCGCGCCCGTCGCCGTTGGGGCAGCCGCCCTGGACCATAAAGGGCGGATTCTTGATGACACGGTGGAACAGCAGCCCGTTATAAAACCCCTCACGCGCCAGGAAGACGAAATTGTTGACGGTGATCGGCGCCTGGTCAGCAAACAGAACGACATCAAAATCGCCCCGGCTGGTTTTGAAATGCGCCGTATATTTTTTCGCCGGGTCAATCTGCATTGCCGGTGGGTTTGCCCATTTTTTGCTCATCATGCAGTCCTTTTCTTACGGAGTCACCCTGCACCACAGCAGTTTACGCTGCCGGGCGAAGCTCCACGATCCCAAACGATTATAGCCTTATCCCCCCGCCAACTCCCAACAGCCCAGCGAATCCGCTGCGCAGGCTTAGCATTCACTCAGGCGGCATTTACCAGCAGCTAATGTCCGCAGGCTCGGTGTTAGCACAGCAGCACAGCATGCGCTATGCGGATGGAATTGCGCTTCGGTCTCGTTGGTGTTTTCAAACCCGAACGTATCTTAACTGGCTGTAGAACGGGTTTCAGGTTATGCTGCTGAATAGAGCAGATGCAGCCTGAGAACACAGCCTGACATCCTGAAACGCAGCCCGACAATACAGCCCGACAGCGCAGCCCGGTGCATATCCCAATTCGATATAACAGATTTTTCATGAAGTTTGGTGTGCAGGAGCTGCATTCGGAAGAAATTTATTCAATACGCAGCGAGTGGGCATGCTATAATTGTTAAGCGACCATGACGATGCAAGCATCACTGCCCAATGGATTAACGCAAGTCTAGGGAGTCACACGATGGCGCGAGTACTGTATATTGAAGATGATGCCAACAACCGCCTGCTGGTGCGCCGCATTCTGCTGGCGTCCGATTTTGAGGTTGACGAAGCAGCCAACGCCTATGACGGAATCAAACTCGCCATGCAAAGCCCTCCCGACTTAATCCTGATGGACATCAACATGCCGGGCATGGATGGGCTGACTGCCACGCGCAGTATTCGCAACATCCCGATGCTCAAGGATATCCCGATTATCGCGCTGACTGCGAACGTGATGCAGGGGGATCGTGAGAAGTCGCTCGATGCGGGCTGTGATGGTTATATAGGTAAGCCGATTGACGTGGACCGGTTCCCGGATCAGATTACCCGCTTTATCAAGCTGCCGAACTCATAATGCAGGAGACGCGAATGACGAACAGGGATAATGT
>DAOTWP010000374.1:0-5051 GCA_034435675.1 Anaerolineae bacterium | reverse complement strand
CGTGCGGCAGCGCAAACAGCGTGTTGCCGTCGCGCCCGGTCAGCGTTTGCGCGGCAACCAGCGCGTTGAGAATCGCTTCTTCGCAGACTTCGGCGGCGGCGCTGAACAGCGGCAGCATCGTGGCTTCGTGTTCGGCGAAGACCGCGCCTTCGACCAGCACACGCTGTTCTTCATGCTGGCGGCGGCGGGTGGTCGAAAACGCGATGACAAAATCGCCGCTGCCATCGTGGCTCACCGTCCCGGTGCGCGCCAGTCCGTGCGCTGCCCGCGCTGCCAGCCGCCGCAGTTGGCGTCCATTCAGCGGGACATCAGTGGCGAGAATCAGGTTGATGCTGCCCTGCGGCAGTTTGCCCTGCTGTGGCAGCAGTTCGTCGCGCAGAGCGCGCCCCACCGGCACACCCAGCACCAGCAGTTCCTCGCGCCTGCCCATGTTGGTCTGCACCAGCGCGCCCACCGTAAACTGCCCGTCAAGGATGCGCCGCGATGCCGTGCCGATGCCGCCTTTGAACTGGTAGCACGCCGTGCCTGTGCCCGCGCCAACGTTGCCTTCTGCCACCGCGCCCGCCGCTGCCGTGTGGATTGCCGCCAGCACCGCCGCCGCGTCGCAGTGCCGCCCCTGGATATCGTTCAGGAAACCGTCGTTGCATTCTGCGACCACCGGGTTGACCGTGCCTGTGCTGATGCCGATGCCGGGGTGATCGCTGAGCATGTAGCCGACCAGTGCGTCATGCACTTTGCCGACATTGAGTGTATTGGTCAGCAGAATCGGCGTTTCCAGCGTGCCCAGCTCACGAATTTGCTCAAAGCCGGTGGGCTTGCCGAAGCCGTTGATCGTATGCACGGCGGCACTGACCTTCTCGCGGTACAGGCTGCCCCCGTGCGGCAGGATCGCGGTTACGCCGGTGCGAACCGGACCGCTGCCGGGATGCAGCGCGCCGCTGCCGCTGACCAGCGTGGTGTGCCCCACGCGCACGCCCGGCACATCGGTGATGGCGTTCTGTGCGCCGGGGGGCAGCCCGCCGGGGTCAATGCCGAGGTCACGTAAACGGGTCATCTGTCGTTGTCCTTTGGGTGAAAAAAGCTGTTGTTCGCCGTCAGTGTAGCACAGCGGCAGGCGCGCGGGCAGCATGGAGAACCGTTGTGCGGCGGAAGCGCGGGTGAGACGATGCTAAGGGAGGATTCGTGCGGGAACGCACGTAGATCCGCTCATTAGCCCTGAGGCATAGCGAAGCAAGGCGGGTGCAGGGGTGATTCGCACGGCAGCCCACCCGGTAGAGCCGCCTCATCCCCGATAGCGAATGCTGGCGGTGATGGCGTTAAACCTGTCCTCAAATGCGCTCAGTTCGCCGCTGGCAGTCGCCGCCACCACCACCGCATAAGCCTCATCCAGTTCCACCACCAGCATGAGCAGGTCGCCACCCACGCTGCTGCCGCTGACCCGTGCCGCGCTGTAATCGCCAATCGTCACCGTGCGCACGCTGCTAAAGCCAAAGCCGCCGGAGAGCGCCAGCGTCGTTTCCAGCAGGTCGCGCGCGGGTGGCACTGTGCCGAAGTTCTGCGCTGCCAGGTCGTAGGGCAGCAGCGTCAGGGCATATGCCGCCTGCCCGGCAGGAATTGTCGCGATATCGAGTGTTTGCACACTGTTGAGCAGCGCGCGGCTGGTGCCCACTGCCACCGCCCCATCAGTGCTAAACACATCCAGCACTGCCCAGTCCTGCGGGTACTCAAACGTGACCACGCCGAACACAGCATTGCTGCCGGTGAACTCGCTCACAGCACCGCTGCCCGAACTGCTGCTGCCGGAACCGCTGTTGTCCTGTGACACGCCAGCGCTGTCCGCCGGAGTGTTGACAGCGGCTGCCTCGCCGGTCGGCAATCCGCCCCCGGTGCTGCGCGCGCCCAGCGCGTTAATCAGCAGCAGCGCCGCCACCAGCCCGACCACCGCCATGACCCCCAGTGCGCCAAACCAGACCCAGGGCAGCCCGCTGCGCTTTTGCCCCGGCATACGCGGTTTGCCCAGATACGGGCTGAGGTCGTGCAACAGCCCGGTCATGTCCCGGTGAAAATCGGGATCATTGCGGATTTGCACGGCGTTGCGGTAGACCAGCGGGTGCAGCGACGGCGGAAGCTGCTGCGGGGAGGGCATCGCTGCGCCCATGACCAGCAGCGGCACAACGATGGCGTTGGCGCGTGCCAGCGCGCTCTCAATTTCGATGCGCACAAAGTCATTCGGGTCGAACAGGCGCGGCTGCCCGTTGGCATAGGCGATCTGCGCCCACTGCGGACCGATGACCACCAGCACCACCCGGCAGCGGGCGATGTTCTGCTGCAAGACGGCGCGAAAGTCCACACCCGGCGGGATATTGTCCACATCCTTAAACACACGCGGCTTGCCATAGGCAGCAGTAAAGCGGTCGTAAATGCGTCCGGTGATGACCGCACTGTCATCCCGGCGGTAGGAAAGAAAGACACTCGACATCAGGCAGCCCCTCAAAGCTAGGCACAGATACCCTATAGTCTTATAGTAACCGAAATTATGCAACCGGTGGGGCGAAAATTACAGGTTTTTACGGCGGCGGGACAAATGGACTGACGTATACCCCGGCGGCGGGCAGCACAACGCCCGGCACACGGACCGGGCGCTGCGGACCCCTGCCGTACCGAAGGCAGTGGGGGTTAAGGTTCGATCTTAGTGCCCAGCACGTCGAGGAACTTCGCCATCCAGACGGCGTTGGCGGGCCAGGCGGGCGCAGTGACCAGATTGCCCTCCACATGCGCCTGATCCACGGGGATGTCAATGAATTTGCCACCGGCAATGGTCACATCCGGTCCGACTGCCGGGTAAGCGGTGCTTTCGCGCCCGTTGAGCACCCCGGCGGCTGCCAGCACCATTGGTCCGTGGCAGGTCGCGGCAATCGGCTTGTTGGTTTCGGCAAAATGGCGTGTGATTTCCAGCACGCGCGGGTTCAGCCGGATATATTCGGGTCCGCGCCCGCCGGGCAGAACCAGCGCATCATAATCCTGCGGGTTGATGTCATCAAAACTGGCATTCAGCGCAAAATTGTGACCGGGCTTTTCGCTGTAGGTCTGGTCGCCTTCAAAATCGTGGATGGCAGTACGAATGCTCTCCCCCGTTGTTTTGCCCGGACAAACGGCATGCACGGTATGCCCGACCATTTGCATCATCTGGAAGGGCACCATCAATTCATAATCTTCGGTATAGTCGCCGACGATAAACAGGATCTTTTTTGCGGACATGCAGTAACCTCTTAGAGTATGACCAGATCAGGATTGAGTGGAACACAAAGGCCGGCAGAGGTCTCGGCGGGGATTTTACCCACAGTTTCCCCGGCGGCGCAACTGACTATAAATGCTGCTGCCACCAGTTCAACAGGGGATGATTTTTGGGGGGTACATAGCGGCGAACGGCTTGTATCGCCTGCTTGACGCGAACTTCGGGGATATTCAACCCTTCTGCCCACCACTTCAGCAGTTCGGGTGTCGTGACAATCTGCGTGGCAGGTGAAATTGCTCCAATAACGTTGACTGCCCGCTTATCATCGGTGGCAATTGCCCAGTGGCGGACAATCGCAATCGCGGCGCTCTGCGCTTCACCACGATCAAGGTTTTGTGCTTCCAGTTCGACAGCCAGCGCTGCCTCAGTTTCGTTCGATAAGTTTAGTTCTACCAAATTCGCCGGTCTCGGCAGCCCTGATAATGCAGCAGGCAGCCCAGATAAGGTGGGTATGGCGAATCGCGTCCTCAGCCATGATGCTCCCCGAACGAGGCGATGCCAGCGGCACTGGTCCGGGGCAGGCTGCCCTGTTCTAGCGCAAACCTGATTTCGCGGGATTGTGCCCGGCTGACACGCAAAAAGCGGGCAAACAGCCCCTCCGTAATAGCGCCGTCTTCCAGGGCACTTACTGCCAGAACCTGATAGCGAATCGGGAGCATTTGGTCAGGATCAATCACCGGCTCAATGCCCAGTTGTGATTGTACTGCCTGAACTCTGATGCCCCGCTGCTGAAGGTCATCCCAGATGCCCTGCGGGATGTAACCGAGTTCCTCAAGGCGCAGGGTCATTGCCTGAACGGAAACACCAAAATACTGTGCCAGCAAAAACAGATCACTTCGCGCTATATCCCTGCTGCCGATTTGCCTGCCAACACTGCTGGCGGGCATCAAAAAGTGTTTGGCGAAGGCATCTGCAAACCGTTCTCTCGCCGGCAGGCGCTGATAGTCGTCTTCGCGCATCGTGTCTACCTGCGCGCGATGGGCGAGGAAATGCGCATATTCGTGCGCCAGCGACCAGCGTCTGCGTTCCGGGGGCTGCATCCGGTTAAGCGCAATGCAGCCGCCCAGCAGCGTATCGTAGACATACAGCCCGGCATAATGCGCAGGCTTTAACGGCATGTAGAAGATGCGCAGTCCAACTTCCTGTTCGAGCAGCGTACGCATCACCGGCAGCGGACCATCACCCACACCAAGCCGCAGGCGTTCCTGTGCAGCGATCGTTTCTGCCTGCTGCTCAATGCGATCACTGGCGGTGCTGTATTCCGGCGGGTAACGATAATTCAGCGGGTTCTTGGTGATATTTTCAAGTTCAACGTAATCGCGGCACAGCGCTTCAAATTCGGTGATTACGGCATCTTCAATAGGCTGCTGTGCTTCCGGACGGCGATATGCGGCGCGAAACTGCGGAGCAAACGGCACTGCCGTCGGGCGTTCCGCGCGCAAAAAATCACCCGCGCTTTTGCCGTAGAGCTGCGCCAGTTGCAGCAGTTCGCTCGCTTTGAGTCGGCGTTCGCCTTTTTCAATGGCAACGAGCGTCGTGCGTGCAATACCCAGATATTCAGCGACATCCTGCTGCGTCAGCCCTTTGCTTTCGCGCGCCTGTCTGAGTTCAGCCCCAAGCGCCTGGGGATTAATCTGGTCGAGAATGTTGTCCATTGGTGTCCTAACACGTGACCATCTGCATTGAAACCATCATGCAACGAGCACCTGACAACGTCAACATTTTAGATTGGGAATGCACGCGAAATGTCAGCTAT
>DAOTWP010000373.1:0-31916 GCA_034435675.1 Anaerolineae bacterium | reverse complement strand
AAGCCTATCCCGGCGGCAATAAATGAGAATGAGTACACCAGTGTGTCCGTGAGGACCTGTGCCAGCGGCAGCGCTTCGGGTTGGCGTGCCATACGCACTGCTGTGCCGGGCGCGAAGGTCTGGAACAGCAGCACCAGCGCGGTTGCCAGCAGGGCGCTGGCAAGCAGCGGCAGCACAACCCGCCGCTGTGCGGGCGCGAAGAACCAGACCAGCAGCCCCAACAGCCCGAACAGACCGATTTGCAGCGTGGCGATATTCGCGCCGAACCCTGCCGTGAAACCCATCAGCAGTACACCGGCGATGAAGCCGCGCCAGTCCGTGCTGCCGGGGGCATGCAGGCGTGCCACGCGCAGCAGCAGCGCCAGAAACAGTGTTATGAAAATGGTTGGGGTAACATAGCTTGCCGCACCAGAGGTCCAGTACAGCCCTTGAATCAGATTAGGCAGCGCATCCAGCACGCTGTAAGTGCTGGCACTGCCCAGCAGCAGCGCGACAAACGCCGGACGCCGCAACCGCAGCCATAAGCAGACCTCGTGCAGCAGCCAGACCAGCGCCGCCCACAAGCCGCCCAGCAGCAGCGCAGGCAGCACCCGCGCCGCGCCCACCCCCAGACTGCCGACGATGCCCTGGATCAGGCTGGTGGCAAAGGTCGCCTGCCAGTTGTAGTGATACCAGACCAGGCTGCCCCACAACCCATCGTCGCGTACACGGGCGACAAAGCAGTAATCATCTGCCAGCAGGCGCGTGTACTGCCCGTTGAAGGCATAGATCACCAGCGGCAGCAGAAACGCCGCCACTAATCCCCAGCGCAGCCAGGGTGGGGCAAAGGGTCCCGATGTTTCCACCTGCGGGCTGGGTTGCGCTGCGGTTCGTGGGGGTGGCTGCATGCTGTTCTCCGGGATACTCGTGTGGCGTCACGCCGTGTGTGCGTTCAACCAGTCAGTGATGTCTGCCAGCACCTGCGCCTTTTCCGGTTCGTTGTGGATTTCATGATACAGCCCCGGATAGCGCTTGAGCGTTTTGTCGCCTGCCCCCGCCTGATCGTAGACCAGTTGGCTGCCCGACACCGGCGCGATGCGGTCTGCCTCGCCGTGCAGCAGCAGCAGCGGCACGCGCAGCTGCCCCAGCGCGGGACGCAGCGCCTTAAGCGCCTGGTTGTAGCTGGTTGCCATGCGCACCCGCACCGGCGTTTGCACCACCAGCGGGTCGTTGTTATAGGCGGTGACTACCGCCGGATCGCGCGAGATTGCCGCCAGTTCCAGTTTGACCAGCGGCAGCATTGGCAAAATGCTGTTGAGTATATTGCCGATCATCACGACGGCGGCGGGCACAGTCGTGTCAATCGTCAGCGGACAGCCGGACGAAATCACCCCGGCGAGTTCCGCCTGATAGCGCATGGCGAACAGCAGCGTCACGAATGACCCCATGCTGTGCCCGTAGATGAACAGCTTTTTGCCTGGCTGCTGCGCTTGCAGCGCCTCAAAGACCAGGCGCGTGTCGGCTACGGGCAGGTCAAAATCGGCAATAAAGCTGCGCGGTTCGCCGCTGCTCTGCCCGTGTGCGCGGTGGTCAAAGCTGTAAACGGCGTAGCCCTGTGCGTTCAGGTGCGCGGCGACATGGGCATAACGCCCGCTGTGTTCGGCGATGCCGTGAACCAGCAGGACGGCGGCGCGCGGGTCACCAGCAGGCAGCCAGCTTACCGTGTGCAGCCGGATGCCGTCAGGGGTGGTCAGTATGGTGTCAGTCATCGGTGTTTTGTTCCTGTCTTCAGGTAGTTCAGCAGTGTTTGTCACAGACGGCAGCGCGTGTCTGAAAATCCTGCCGTCGTTGCCTTTCTTTGCAGGCGCGGGTCTCAGTCTCGCCCCTACGGGAGAAATCACGAATATGCGAACCGCCGCTCAGCCTGTATCCGGTCCCTGCCGGATCAATACAGCCTGGTGTTGGGGGTGCGCCAGTAGCGGCTGCCGTCTTTCTCACGGTTCAGGTAACCCTGCTCGAACAGTTCGCGGCGCAGCATCGCCCAGTCCTCGAACGTGTGCCACTGTGCCAGCAGCATGGTGACTTCTTTTTCGGTGTAAACCCGCCCTGTTTCAAACTTGCTCGCCAGATATTCCAGCGCGAGTTTCTGCAAGTCCTTACGCTTACGGGCGGGCCACCCAATCAGCCGCCCCTGCGCGTCCATATGATTACTCAGTGCTTCCGGCGGGGTGTCAGGGGGTGTCTGCATTGTTTTAGCCCTCAAACGACAGCGGCACATCCAGCCGCAGCCACGTGCGCCCGATGCGAAAGAGCGTGCCCGGACGCAGCGGCACACGCCCCTGAATGCCCTGATGTTCTTTTTCGATGAACGTGCCATTGCGGCTGCCGCTGTCTTCCAGCCAGAAGGACAGCAAAAACGTGCTGCCGGGGTCGCTGCCGGATACCGGAATCGCCACGCAGCCCAGCCGCGCATGCAGCGCCGACACCTTCTTGTCGAACGGCAGGTAGATATCGCAGCCCTCACGCCGCCCAACGAGCAGTACGGTTTCTTCGCCGGGCAGCGGCTGCTCAAAGCTCAGTTTCTTGCCGTCCAGCGGTCCACTCATATACGTAATCGAGATTTCTTTCAGCATAAGCGCTCTCTAAGTACCACACTTCAGCACGGCTCAATCTTCGCCAGTCAGGCGGCTGAGGCACTCCTGCATTTTGCGCAGGGTTGGCTCATGGTTGGGCACAAGCAGCAGCGCCCGCTGGAACGCCTCAAGCGCCCGTTCTTTGCTGCCCAACCGGCACAGCGCCTCGGCATAATTCGTCCAGAACCAGACATCGTTCGCCTCATAACGCAGCGCGGTTTCATAGCACTTCAGCGCTTCGTCCCACTGTTCCAGCACCGCATAAGACAGTCCCAGCCCATTCCACGCCCAGGCATAACTCTCGTTCAGTTCGATTGCTTTCTGGTAGCTTTCGACTGCCTCGCTCATCTGGTTCAGGCGGCGCAGCACCTGCCCATGCCGTGCCCACGCTGTTGCATTCAGCGGCATGGCGCGCGTTGCCTGCTCCGCCACACCCAGCGCGTCACTCTTGCGGCGCATGTCCAGCAACAGGTCAATCTGGTTGATGTAGTACCAGATCATGTGCGGGTCCTCGCGGGAGGCGCGTTCATAGCTGACCAGCGCTTCCTCGCGCCGCCCCAGGTCTTTCAGCGTCAGCCCGCGTCCGTTCCATGCCCAGGCATGATGCGGGTTGAGGGCAACGGCTTTGTCATAAGCGCTCAGCGCCTCTTGCAGGTTGTTCAGGCGGCGCAGCACCTGCCCGCGCTTCGCCCAGCTTTCGGCGTGTTTGGGGTTAACGCGCTGGGCGTTGTCCAGCGACTCCAGGGCTTCCTGGTCACGTCCCAGATAGATCAGTTCGTCCGCATGATTCAGCCAGTACCAGGTATCGTTGGGATCGCACTCAATCGCCTTCTGGAAGCAGTACAGTGCATCCTCGTGGCGTCCCAGTTCGCTCAGCGTTAGCCCGCGCCCACTCCATGCCCAGCCATACTCGGGCGACAGATCCACCGCGCGTGAATAGCTGGTCAGCGCCTCTTCATAACGCCGCAGCTTGCGCAGCACCTGCCCGTGTTTCGCCCAGATATTGGCGCTGCGGGTGTCCAGCTTGAGCGCCATTTCCAGCAGCGTCAATGCCTGATGATAACGGTCCAGGGTAATCAGCACATCGGTCTGGCGGTAGAGGTACATCGGCTCAGTCGGGGCGGAGGCGCTGGCGTTGCGATACGCTTCGAGCGCATCCTCAAAACGCCGCATCGCTTCCAGGGTGATGCCCTGTTCGTTCCACGCCCAGGCATAATCCGGCGCAATCTGGGTTGCCCGCTGCGTTGCCGTCAGCGCTTCTTCCAGCCGTCCCACGTTACGCAGCGCCGTGCCCAACCGTGCCCAACTGCGGGCATGGCGCGGGTTCATCTGGGTCACATGCTGGAGCAGGGTCAGCGCTTCTTCATAGCGTGAGAGCAGCACCAGAATGTTGCCCTGATTGTACCAGGGCGAAATATCGTGCGGGGCAATTTCCCCGGCGCGGCGGTAACAGGCGAGCGCTTCTTCGTAGCGTTCCATGTGCTCCAGCACAATGCCCTTGCCGTTGATCGCCCAATCATAATTGGGATCCTGTTCAATCGCCTTCTGGTAGGCGTCCAGCGCTTCCTGATAGCGGTTGAGATAGCGCAGCACCTGCCCCAGTTTCGCCCAGCTTGGCGCGTGCTGCGGGTCGGTGCGGGTTGCCTCCTGCGCGGGGGGCAGTGCGTCCTCATACTGCCCGATCTTGACGTGCATTTCGGTCAGATTGTACCAGTGCCACACCTCATTCGGCTGGTACTTGCTGGCGCGTTTAAAGCTCAGCAGCGCGTCACGGGTTCTGCCCAGCGCCTTCAGCGCCAGCCCCATGCCATTGTGCGCCCACGCATAGCTGTTGTCCAGTTGAATCGCCTTCTGGTAGGCGTGGACTGCTTCTTCAAACTCGTTCTTCAGCCGGTGAATCTGACCCAGCTTCGCCCAACTGTTCGGGTGATTCGGGTCAAGTGACAGCGCGTGGGTGAGCAGCGGAATCGCTTCGTCCTGCTTGCCCAGATTTTGCAGCGCATCGGCGCGGTTGTACCAGTGCCACACATCGCTGGGGTTGAGCACGCAGGCACGTTCGAAGCAGGTTAACGCTTCCTGCTGCTGGTTCAAGCGCTGGTAGATGACGCCCTTGCCGTTCCAGCCCCAGGCGAAGTCGGGGGCAAGCTGAAGGGCGCGGTCGTAGCAGTGCAGCGCTTCTTCATAGCGTTCCATCAGCCGCAGGGTGCGCCCCTTGCGCGCCCAGGCATGGGCATAATCGGGCTGCAGGCTGATGGCGCGGTCATAGGCTTCCAGCGCTTCGGACAAGCGTCCCAGTTCGGTCAGCGAGTAGCCCTTGTCCATCAGCTCACGCGCTGCCAGTTCCTGCCCGGTGGTTTCCAGTACGGGAGCCTGCCCGATAATCTCCACATACATTGCCGCCAGTTCATTGACCAGCGTATTCCATGACCGGGGACGGTTCTCCGGGTTCTTTTCCAGGCAAAACAGTGTCAGGTCGCGCAGTCGCGGCGGGATGCGCCCGGCGCTTTCTTCGTCAAACGCCGGTGTCTCGTGAACATGCGCGTCGAGCCACGCCTCAAAGCGCCGGGCATTAAACACCTTGTGCCCGGTGAGCATTTCGTAGAGCACGCAGCCGAATGAATACATGTCCGAGCGCATGTCCACATCCAGCGAACGGCACTGCTCAGGTGACATGTACGGCGCGGTGCCGACTTTCGCGCCCCGGCGGGTCAGGTCGGGGTTATCCACATCGCTCTCGAAATCATCATCGGGCAGCGGCAGTTCCTTGTTGATCGAACGTACCAGCCCGAAGTCGGTGACTTTCGCAACGCCATCATGCGTGACCAGGATGTTGGCGGGCTTCAGGTCGCGGTGTACCAAACCCGGCACTTTGGTGGTCGCGTGGTGCATGCCCTGCGCAATTTGCAGTCCAAACTTGATCGCCTGTGCCAGATCAATACGGTTATGTTCGATCCAGCTGCGCAGGTCGGGTCCCAGGTTTTCTGGTCCGCTGATGTGTTCCAGGATGATATGCGGGCGTCCGTTGATAATCTGCACCAGGCGCGCCTGCACGATATGCGGGTGCTTGTCCATGCGTATCCAGGTGAGCGCTTCGTTGGTGAAGCGCGTTACGGCACGCTCGTTGTTCAGGAAACGATCCTGAAAGCTCTTGATGGCGACAGGTTCACGCTGTTCATGGTCGTAGCACAGATAGACGATGCCCATACCGCCCCAGCGCACATCGGCAACTTCGTAGCGGTCAAGGATGCGGTCGCCAAAGCGAAATTCGCTTTTTTGTTCGCCTGCCTTGCGCAGTGTCTTGCGGTCAAGCTGGCTGCCATCGCGCTCTACGGATGTCAGCGACAGCAGCACGCTGTCCTCCACCTGCGTTTCGCTGGCATGCGGCGGCAGGGTGGCGGCGGTCACGCGCGACAGCAAATCGTCGCTGAGGGCGAGGTCAGCGCGGGTGCCAGAGACTTCGCTCATCGGCGGTAGGTCGGCGTCGGTCTGGGTGCGTTCATCGACCTGTGTGCCTTCGTCAACGACTTCTTCCTCTGGCACAAGGCTGCTATAAAGCGCCAGCAGGCGCAGCGCGGTGTTGTTGTTTACTTTGGCGATGTCCGGTGCAAGGTCATTCTCGCTTTCTTCGGCAACTGCCCACAGCGCCACCGCCAGATTGCGGCGCGACGGCGCCAGGCGGGCAATCTCTGCCAGCCACGCCACCAGTTCGTCAATCGCGCGGCGTGCCAACCGCCGGTCAACGTCCGTTTGTCCACGATCAATCACGCGCTTGTACGCCATCAGCGTCTTACCCGCATAAAATACCAGCAGGCGTTGATCAGACGTCAGGATTTGCTGGGCGCACAGGTCGCCCAGCGCGAACAGGTCATTGATGTCGCTGCGCCGCAGGGCGAGCTTGCCCAGTTCACGAATCTCTGCGTGCGGGTCATTCGCAAAATAATCTACCGCGTCATGGCGATGACGCCTGCGCAGCAGACGGGCGCGCTCGTCCGGGGGCAGTGGGGCTGGTGTGCGCCCGGTTTGTGGAACCGGCGGAAACTGTTGTGTTTGCATCCCTTAGTGTTTTGCCTCAAACCACAGCCGGTTATCATCCCCTGCCGTGGCAACAATGTGGTCGCCCGGCTGGAAAGCCTCTTCAACAATGCGCGCACTCAGCGGGCGCGTAATCAGGCGTTCGATGGCGCGGCGCAGTGGGCGCGCGCCGTGCGCCGGGTCATAGCCTTCGTCCAGCACCAGATTGCGGGCATCGTCTGCCAGTTCAAGGCTAAGCTTCTGCTCGCGCAGCCGCTGGTGCAGATCCAGCAGTTGCAGGTCAAGAATCCGGCTCATCGTCTCTTTGCTCAGCCGGTTGAACGTAATCACATCATCCAGCCGGTTGATCAGTTCCGGGCGGAAGAAATCCTTCAAATACTGCGCATAATCCGCCTCGAACTCATCCTGCGGCAGGAACCCGGTATGTTTGCCGCCCTGTTCTGTGCCAATGTTGCTCGTCAGGATAAATACGGCATGGCGTGCGTCCACGACTCTGCCATGCGCGTCGCTGATGCGCCCGTCGTCGAAGACCTGCAAAAAGATGTCGAAGACTTCCGGCGCTGCCTTCTCGACTTCATCGAGCAGTACGACGCTGTAGGGACGGCGGCGCAGTTCATCGGTGAGCTGCCCGCCGCGCTGCGCGTCCTTGTAACCCGGTGGCGAACCGATCAGCCGTGCCACCGTGTGCGCGTCATGGAACTCGGACATATCCAGCCGCAGCATTGCCTCGTCACTGCCGAACAGAAAATCTGCCAGCGCTTTTGCCAGTTCGCTTTTGCCCACGCCGCTGGGTCCCATAAACAGGAACACCCCGATAGGGCGGTTGGGGTCGCCCAGCCCGGCGCGTGCGGTCTTGATGGCAGCGGCAACAGCGCGCACGGCTTTGTCCTGCCCAATCACCCGCCGGAGCAGCGCGTCTTCCAGACCGGCAAGGCGGCGTTTTTCGTCTTTGGTCAGTTCATTGACCGGGATACCTGTCCACTCGGACAGCACCGCCGCGACATCTTCTACGCTGACTTCGCCGGGGGGGTGTTCGTCTTCCGGTGCTACCGTGCGGATCGTCACGCGCGTGCAGGCTTCGTCCAGCAGGTCAATCGCTTTGTCCGGCAGGCGGCGGTCTGCCATGTAGCGCACCGACAGCCGCACGGATGCCTCGATTGCCTCGGCGCGGATGGTAATGCCATGATGCTGTTCCAGCCGTTCGCGCTGCCCGATAACAATCGCCAGCGCGTCTTCAAGACTCGGCTCTTCAATGTCAAGTGTACGGAAGCGGCGATCCAGCGCGGGATCCTGCGCGATGGCGCGGCGGTATTCGGCGTGGGTGGTCGCGCCGATGCACATCAATTCGCCGCTGGCGAGCGCCGGTTTGAGGATGTTGGCGGCGTCCAGATTGCTGTCAATGGTATCGCCCGCGCCCACGATGGTGTGGATCTCGTCAATAAACAGAATCACACTGCCAGAGGATTTCGCCTCCTCAACGATGCCGATCAGCCGTTCCTCAAACTGTCCGCGCAGGCTTGTCCCGGCAACCAGTGTGCCGATTTCGATCTGTACGATACGCTTGCGTTTGAGCGCTTCCGGTGCAGTCCCGGCGAAGATGGCATATGCCAGTCCTTCGACCACAGCCGTTTTGCCCACGCCCGCGTCGCCCAGCAGCAGCGGGTTGTTCTTTTTGCTGCGTGCCAGGGTGCGCGCCAGGGCGCGAATCTCGTCATCGCGGGCAATCGCCGGTCCGATTTTGCCCCGTGCTGCCAGTGCCGTTAGGTCGCGCCCATATTTGTCCAGCAGCGGGGTGGGCATGCGTGTGTCGCTGTCCGAACTGCCCAGCATGACCGAGTCATCCGGGAAGGCGTCGTCCTCATCGTCGTGATCCAGAAAGCTGAAGGCGCTGCTGCTGGACCCGGTCAGCGGGCTGCTGACGCTTTCCTGCTCGGCGATCAGGCGCTGCAGCCAGTGATTCAAATCGAAGCCCATGTCAATCAGCTTGCGCACCGGCACGCCTTCGCCTTCTTGCAGCATCGCCATCAGCACATGTTCTTCGGTCACGTCATCCTGCTCGTCCTGTTCCGCCAGAAAAATCGCCAGCGCCAGCACCATCTCGGCGCGGGGCGTCAGCGGCAGGACTTCACCAAACGGTCCTTCGCCCACGCCAATTTCAAGGCGAATCTCATTGCGCACCTGTCGCGGATTCAGACCGGCGCGGTTGAGCAATTTCGCCGTTGGTCCGTGGTCGTTGCGCGTGGCTGCCATAAACAGGTGTTCAACGCCCACGTAGTTATGCTGCAAGCCCACGGCTTCTTCGGCAGCCGGGTTCAGAATCACTGCGCAGCGCTCGCGTATTTCTTTGAGTGGTATATCGGGTGATGAAGACAACTTTACCCTGCCTGGCTCATCAGCTGAATGTGTCTATCCGATGTGTGTCTCGTGTGTGTTAGCATGTCATCGTTGCGAGTATACCGAGTATACCGTATCGTCTGCATCTCATCAGCAAACTGACGCGACCAAATTGTAACGAATCTATAAAAAGCCTGCTGCCTGCCCGGTGGAGGGCTGCATGGCAAAATCGGTGGCAACTTGTGGGAACGTCTATTTTCGGGCGGGGGGGGGCACGTTATAATAAATCACAGGGGATGCTGATCTCCCGCTGCGCACGCAGTATTTTTGTTGCCATTCAAGTATAGGCTGATCTATGAATTATACGGATCCTCTCATCGGCAGGAAACTGGGCGACTACACCATTGAGGGCGCTATCGGGCAGGGCGGGATGGCGCGCGTGTATCGCGGCTATGACCCCAAGCTGGAGCGCTACGCCGCCGTCAAGATCATTGACGCGCACCTGGTGGCTTCTGACAATGAGCAGGAATACCGCGAACGCTTCATGCGCGAAGCACGCTCGATTGCCAAGCTCAGCCATCCCAACATTGTCGGTGTCTACCAGTTGGGCAATGAAGGCAACATCTTTTTCATGGCAATGGCGTATCTTGAAGGACAGGACTTACGTCACCTGCTCAAACAGCATCTGCGCGACTCGACGCTGATGCCACATGCGCCGGTTGTGCGCATCGTGCGCGATATTGCGCTGGCGCTGGATTACGCGCACCAGCAGGGCGTCATCCACCGCGATGTGAAGCCCAGCAACATCATGGTGCTGGACAGCGACAAACGCGCCGTGCTGACTGACTTCGGCTTGGCGCTCAGCGTGCCGGAGGGCACCATCGGTAACACGTTTGGCAGCGTGCATTATGTTGCGCCGGAGCAGGCGGTGTCTTCGGCAAAGGCAGTACCGCAGAGTGACCTGTATTCGCTGGGCATTTGTTTATATGAAATGCTCACCGGGCGTGTGCCGTTTGATGACCAGAGCGCGATGAGTGTAGCCCTCAAGCATCTCAGCGATCCGCCGCCGCCGATCAGCGATATTAACCCGAAGATATCGCACCACATAGAAGAAGTGGTCATGCGCGTGCTGGACAAAGACCCGCGCAAACGCTATCAGACGGGGTACGCCTTCGCACAGGCGCTGGAAATGGCATTCACCCTGGCAGCGGACGAAGATACGCATGAACTGGAAGCGTCCAAACCGGGACGCCCCAAGCCAATCATCCCTGCTGCCGCGCCGTCTGCTGATCTCAGCACGCATCCGGTAGTTGAGGAAGACTCGCTGCTGGATCGTTCCACGCGCAATCCCAGCCCCTCCGTTCTGTCACCCACTGAAAAAGACCGGGCGAACAATGCGCGCCGCAAGGGTGGGCAGGTTGACCGGTCAACTTTGCGCGAACGCACTGTGCCCAAACCGCTGACCGCCTCTGTTGGCGTGGACATGGATCCCGACGACCAGCGCAGCAGCCGGCTGCCGCTGATACTGGGTGGTGTGGCGCTGCTGGCAGTGATCGTCGCGGTGGCATTGTTGGCGTTGTCGTCGGGTGGTGGCGGTGGTGCTGCCAGCGCGACAGCAACTGCCGCCGCGCAGGTGGCGCTGAACGCCGCGACGGCTGGCGCTGCTGCGAACGCCACTGCCCTTGCAGAGAGTGCCGGGGCAGCATCTGCCACCGCGCCCGGTTCAGCGGCGGCAGGCACAGAAACGGCGCAGGCGGCACGCACCGCAGAGTCCGCGCAGACCGCCAGCGCTGCGACCAGTACCGCCGGGGCGCAAACCGCCGCTACGAGCGCAGCACAGGTGAACGCCAGCAGTACCGCCGCACAGCAGCAGACCGCCGCCGTGCAGGTGACCGCAGACCCCGCTGCCGGTGCTGGCACACCAACGCCTGAACCTGCCGCGCCGTCGGCAACGCCGCTGCCTACTGCCAATCCCGACGCGCAGGTGCTGCTGGTTTATGATTCGCGCACGCTGTTTGTGAGCAACCGCGACAGTCTCAGCATCAATATCAGTGGGCTGACTTTTGAGCGTACCGGGGAAGACGGAACAGTTTATGAGTTTGATGGACGGCGCTGGGGCAATGAACAGCGTCAGTTCACGTTCCGTCCACAGGACTGCTTCCAGGTGTGGACGAACGAGTTTGCCGCTGTCGAAGGCGCGGTGTCCCGGCTGGCAGAGTGCCAGTTCCTGCAGGGCTGGCGCCAGCTTGCCGAAACCAACTGGTTCTGGATCGGCGCAAGTGAGCATGAGACATTCACCGTCGTGCGCGAAGGCGTGGTGCTGGGGGTTTGCCCGGTGGTTACCGTGCAGACTCCCGCCGAGCAGTGGTCGGAGTGCCCGGTGGATATTCGCCGCATTCGCTGAGGCGGCAAAAGACGTGCCGGCGCAGGGGAAAAGGTTAAAGCAGTGTGCCTGAGCTAACGCTCACACGACGGGATGAAACTTGTTGAACCGCAGCGGCGCGAAGGATTGATTTTCAGCAGAGAAAGGGGCGGGCAAGGATTTCGCTTTGAGTCCTGCTTGCAGCCGAAATCGCGTCATTTCACCGAATTCAGCGGTTATTTCGTGGCTGGCACGCAGGTCAGAATCTACGACTGCCGCCGTTAACGATTAGCGTCCAGCAGGCAGCCAGCGCCCGGTTGCCAGCAGCCTTGCTCCCTTCTCCTTTTCGCTTGCTCCTGCTCTATACATTCGCGCTATTCGCCCGGCGTGCCCACCAGCGTCACGGTGGGCTGTGGGGCGATACTCGTGGGCGGCGCGCTGCTCAGCGTAATCGCCAGCACCAGCGCGACCACCAGCACGAACAGCACTGCCGCCAGCAGCACGGCGCGCGCCCTGCGCCGTCCGGACGGGCGTCCGGCAGCATCGCGCAGGCGGGCGTTTTCCAGCAGCCACGTCTGCCACATGCCCCCGTAAAAGGTCACCTTGCCCCCTGTCGTCCTGATCAGTTGGTCATATTCAAGGCTGCGCAGCGCTGCGTTGACGGCGGTGGTATCCAGCGGGTAATCGGTTTGCAGCAGCCACACCGTAATCTGCTCCGGCTTCAGCGGGCGCAGCGGATCTTCGTAGATCAGTCCGGCGGCGGCGGTCAGCACCAGCCGTTCGCTGCTGTTGCGGGACTGCCACAGGTCGCGGAAGAGCAGTTCCGCCTGTTCCTGCGCACGCGGCAGCAGTGCCTTGATTTCTGCGGCGCTGATCGCTGCGGAGGACGCCCCACGCAGCCAGCGGGCATACAGAAAGTAGCCGAAGATTTGCACCAGCCGGGGCACACCCCCGGTGGCGGCATAGATCGCGGCGGCGGCGTCATCGCGCACGGTGTACGCCTGCTCTGCCGGCACCCGCAGCAGCAGGGCGGTTTCCTCGAGAGTCAGGTTCTCCAACCGGTACACGGCGGTGTGTTCGACCAGCGGCAGCAGCAGTGGCAGATGCGTCTCGCTTTCTGGTTGGGCGGTCAGCACCATGGTCATCTGCGGCTGGTTTGCTACCCTGCCCAGATACGCCAGCATGTCGGCGGGCAGGCTTTCGCGCTGTATCGCGCTGATCAGCAGGTCAATGTCATCCAGCAGCAGCACCAGATGGCGGAATGTGCGCAGGATGCCGAACAACTGCGGGAAGCCCACCTCCAGCAGCCAGTCGCGCAGGGTGTCGTTGTCGTCCGGTATAGGCGTCAGGCGGGACAGGGTAAAGCCCTGCTGTTCCAGCGTGCCCGCAGTGGCGTTATAGAGCAGGCGCAGCAAATCCGCCTCATGGTTCAGCGCGGCTTCTTTGAGCAGCAGCGGCACACACAGCACTGTTTCGCCAAACAGCCCGCCGGCGTTGAGCACCAGCGCGGTTTTGCCCACGCCGCCGCGCCCGAGATACATCAGCGCCCCCGGCACGGCGTCGGCAATGTGCTGGTGCAGGCGAGCGAGCGCGGCGCTGCTGGCAATATAGGCAGTCAGGGTGAAGCCGTCGGGCAGCAGCGGCGACTGGGGATTATAAGGATTCTGCGATATAAGATCGTCCATGCCCGCTATTATAACCCCGCGCCGCCAACCTGCCAGCAGTTCAACAGACCTCTGCCGGCATGTACCGGGTGACAGCGTTCGGCATCACCACAGGGTTGGCGTCAACCTGCGGAGGGCAGCCGTCCAGCGCAAGAAACAGGGTTGCTATAGTATCTGCTGTATTGTCCTGGTGAGATGGGAGGCGGCGGCGATGAAGCGCCTGCTTATTTTCGTTCTGATCTGGGTGCTAGCCATGCCTGCTATGGCGCAGGAAGCGGCGGTGTGGGGTTCCGCGTGCAGCGCTGCCGCAGCAGATGTGATCGCGCCGATTATGGGCGCAGACCTGTACGCCGCCGGCTGCGAGGCGCTGCAAATGTGCAGTGTCGAAAGTGCGCCCATCGGCTGCGAGTTCCCGGTCTACGAGGCGCTGCTGGCGCTGTGCGCAGGCGACGACTGTGCCCTGCAAAGCAGTTTCTACATGGCGTCCCTGTTGATTTTCGAAGACCCTGGCATTTCCGGATACATCTATGCGCCTGATGCAGTCCAGGCAGTTATCGCCGATGCGCTGCTTGCCTTTCAGGCAGGCGACTATCAGCAGGTACTTGCGATTTTCGAATCCGTTTCAGGCGGTTTCTATTCAGGGTGGGATACTGAGACCGACATATCACCATTCATCGGTTTCATCATCGGGCTGATGCACGAGCAGCTTGGCGATCTGGATGCAGCATTAGCCGCCTATCGCGCTTCGATTGATCTGCTGCGGCTGCCCTTAGTCACAGCGCAGCGCGCAAATGTATTGATCCAGCTTGGACACCCGGACGCGGCTGCGGCGGAAGCGCTGATAATGGGCGCTTATCCTGCGGCAGAGGCACTTCTGGCTGAATACCCGCTTCCGGATGAACTGCTGGAAAACTGGACCCTCTACCTTGATGAATTGAACTGGCGTGGTGAATACGGACCCTCCACCAGAGATTACAGCGCGATGCCCCCGCTGCCCTTGCAGGTGGCGTTCCTCAGCGACGGCAGCCTGCTGGTGCTCGGCGCAGCAGAAATCGCGCGTGTGCCGTATGAAGAATATATCCCGCCCGATGTGCTGCTGTTTTATCCTGCTGGCGAGGGCTATCTGTACGCCAACTACTGGAGTGGTTTCACGGTGACACTGTCCTTTGACGGGCAGGTCGGATTCGTTCTCCAGCATCAGGTGTACGTCACAGGTGATACCTACTTCGATATGTTGATTACCCCAGCAGGTACGCCCGACCCGCGCGAGGGGCAGGATCAGCGCTGTGCAGGTGGCGCGCGCTGGCGCTTGCTGGTCGATGGCTATGGCGCGGCGGCATCCGTGTATGGTGAGGGTACACCGTATTACGATCAACCCGGTGGCGCAGTCGTGGGCAGGTTCAATGTGGATTTGCAGACCTTCCGCGTGGTGTCGGGACCTGTTTGCCTCGGTAGTCAGGCGTGGTGGGAAGTGGATTTGGGGCAGGATGACGGGCTGACGTACTGGCTGCCGGAAGCAGAGGCGCAAAATCCCGCAGTCCCGCGCGGATTGGAATATCTGGTTTTCCCGATTGACGCGCCGGGGGATTAGCGGCAGGGGCTAAACCACATTGCCCCTGCCGCCGCGTTGTGGAATAATGCGCTGGACTCCATTCGGCAGCAGAACATCGTGAGGTCCTATGCAGACACCTTCTCCCCGTCGCGCGTTGGCGCTGGTCGGTATGCCGGGCGCTGGCAAAACGCTGTGCGCCAAACATCTGGAAGCACGCGGATTCTACCAGTTTCGCTTTGGCAGTATTGTCGTGGATGAGGTGCAGCGGCGCGGCTGGCAGGTGACACCTGCCAACGAGCGCACCGTGCGCGAGGAACTGCGCGCTAACGAGGGCATCAACGCGATTGCCCTGCGGGCGCTGCCGCATTTGCAGCAGGCGCTGGCGCAGCGCCCCAACATCGTCATTGATGGGCTGTATGGCTTTGGGGAATATATCCTGCTGCACCAGCGGCTGGACGCTGAACTGATTGTCGTGGCGGTGGTCAGCCCGCGTCACCTGCGCTATCAGCGGTTGGCAGCACGCCCGGAACGCCCGCTGACCCGCGCCGAGGCGCAGGATCGCGACATTAAAGAAATCGAAAATCTCGAAAAAGGCGGACCCATCGCCATCGCGGATTATACGCTGGTCAATGACAGCAGTGCCGAATCGCTGCTGTCTGCGCTGGACACGCTGCTGCTGTCCCTGAATTTCACGCCCTGATTACACTCTGCTTACGCTGTGATTGTGCCGTGATTAGGGTGAGCTTGCCCCGCCGTTGCTGCCCAGACGGTTGTTGAGCATTGCCACAAAATCCCCGGCGGTGATGTCGCTCAGGTCAGATACCTGCGCCTCTGGTGGCAGGGTGGTGGCAGCACGGATGGCACGCTGCCATGCCTTGCGGGCGCGGTCGGCTTCGCCCTGTCGTTCATGCAGGTTGCCCAGCATCAGCGCGGCAAGTGCGTGATCCGGCTCGCAGTACAGGGCAGCGCGCAGGCTGCGGGCGGCGGCGGCAGGGTCCGGCGGTTCGCTTTCCAGCGCCAGCATTGCCCGCAGGTAGTGGGCGTCGGCAAGCATCGGGGTGCGGCGCAGGGCGGCGTCAAGGTGCGCGCGGGCTTCGGGCAGCATTTGGCGGTTGGCGAAGATGCACGCCAGCAGTGTATTGGCGCGGGCGTCGTCCGGCTGCACTGCCAGAATCCCTGCGAGGATACGCTCAGCTTCCTGCGGCTGTGCCGTGTGCAGGGCGTGAACGGCGTCGCCATACGCCCCAGCAAAGGCGGGCGGCGCCGGCGGCGTTCCGGCGGCAGATGGCTGTGGATGGGCGGGGCGTTCCGGTGGACGCTGATAATAAACGCTCTCTAGCTGCTGCACCGGTTGTGCCAGCACGGGCAGCGCGGGCTGAGCCTGAGGAGCAGCCGGTTTGCGATAGATGACAACCCCGGTGCGGATGTGCGCCTGCCAGCGTTCGCGGTGATGGCGCAGCGCTTCGGACTGCCCCAACAGCAGCCAGCCGCCGGGCGTGAGCGCGTTGTAGAGCAGTGTTTCCGCCCGCTGGATCGCCTCCCCGGTCAGGTACAGCAGCAGATTGCGGCACAGGATGATATCCAGCGCGGGCAGCGGCGCACCGTTGAGCAGATTGCCCTGCCGGAACACGACCCTCTGGCGGATTTCCGGCTTGATCTGTACGCCGCCCTCCACCACATCAAAGTACGCACTGCGAAACGCGCTGTCCGTTTGCCGGAACGCCCACGGGCGGTAGATGCCGCTGGCGGCTTTGCGGATGGCGCTTTCGTTAATGTCCGTGCCTACCAGCCGAATCTGCCAGCGCTTGATGTCAGGCAGCAGTTCAGTCAGCAGAATCGCGACGGAATAGGGTTCTTCGCCGGTGGCACAGCCCGCGCTCCAGATGTTCAGCGTCAGGTGCTGCGCGGCGCGGCGCTGGCGGATCAGCTCTGGCAAAATTTGCTGCCCCAGCATCTCGAAGTACGGCTTGTCGCGCTGGAAATGGGTTTCGCCGATCGTCAGCGCGCTGACGAGCCGCTGCCAGACCGGGGCGCTGTCGCTGCTGGTTTGCAGGGTACGCAGCAGCGCGGCGATGTCCCCGGCTGCAATCTGCATGAGAATCGGCGCGATGTCGCTGCGAAACTGCGTACCGACAGCGATGCCCGTGCGCGTTTCAATCAGCGCGCACGTTTGCTGAATCAGAGAGGGTGTCATGATGACGACTGCATCCAGGGTAGCTCATTACCGCGCATTATAGCACAGGCGCGCGGCAGAAAGTGTTAGGGGTTTCTTGGGGGTAGGGCGGGGAAATGGCAATCTGCACCGGGCAAGCCGTTTCAGGGTGGGCTGCAAATCAGAGGAGATGAGCGTATATTAGTTTTTGTGGACTTCATCCAGGGAGAAACTACATGACCACACAGTCTCCAACCCCACCGCCTGACCTTGACTGGCGTGAGAAGCCTGCACTTGCGTGGAGTGTCTGGCTGGCACAGCTTTCATTCAGGGATCAAATTCTCTACGGACTGCTGTTCGTTTTTCTGGGTATTGGTATTGGCTATCTTCTTTTTGCTGCTGACAATGGCTACACGGTCAATCTCTATACTGACATTATCAGCGTAGCGTTTACGGTGTTCGTCCTTGACGCGCTCATCCGCCGCCGTGATGCGCGCCGTGAGGAACGCGAACTCAAAGCGCTGTTGCTGCGGCAGGCACGCAGCGATGTCAATGATGTTGCCAAGCAGGCAATCAACGAAATCCGCGAACGCGGCTGGCTCACAGGCACGGAAGGCTTGCTCAAAGGCGCGGATTTGAGTGGCGCGGATTTGCAGGGCGCCAATCTTCACGGTGCGAATCTGGAGGAAACAGATTTAAGCAGAGCCAACTTGCAGGAAGCAAATCTAAGTAGTGCGAATTTGGAAGGTGCGAACTTGCGTACAGCCAATTTGTCGAGTACGACACTCTTTCAAGCTAACTTTCGTAATGCCAATTTGGACCTTGCTATTCTTGTGAATGCCAATCTTTATGCTGCTAACCTTTGCGGTGCTAACCTATCCAATGCGACACTTAGCAACACTGAGTTAGGACAGGCGATTTTTGATCTTAGCACTATCTTGCCGGACGGATATCCCTGGTCTCCATCGCCTGCTGTCAGTGATAGAATCGAACGGCTGGGTGCTGTTTTCAGATTTCCATTTCCAGGAAATGATTAGACCGACAGCACGATTAGTTAGAGGTGCTAACATCAACGCGCAGTAGGATAGGGGAAAATGTGTGAGGTATGTCGCTTGCAGGCTGTGACCCACGCATTCTCTTACACCTGCGTTATGCCGGCAGGTTCGGGGATCGCGATTTTTTCATCCAGCGCAGTCTCCAGCCAGAGCGCCTTAGCTTCGTCAAGCATTGCGAGTGCTTCCTCGCGGCTGTCGCCCTGGGTCATACAGCCTTTGAGCAGCGGAATCGACGCAAACCACACCCCATCCTCATCTGGCGTAAGTTCGATGGTGTAGGGCAGCGATAGATAATAGTCAATCGTTTTCGTCATCATTGCTTGTAGCGCTTTCTCCAGCGGTATCCTCTTCAAGTAGTGGCTCAATTTCGTCGAGGATTGCGAGCGTCTTTTTAACGTAAACAACTCCAAGCGGTTTACGGAATGGTATCACAAGCGTAAGCTTTTCATCATTAACGTAGCCGACGAACGAATGATGACTGCCCTTTGTACGCTTGAGTGCAAATCCATAATCCTCTAGCAGATGCTGCAAATCCTCGAAACGGACGTTTTTGGGATTCTGGACAATTCTTCGGCGGCGTTTTTGTCTGCGAGATTCGTCACTCACGCTGTCTCAGCCTTTTGATTCTAGAATATCGCCTGCTACACCTGCGCGAATTCCTCCGCCGTGCAGACGCGCAGTACCCCCGCCAGTTCATGCCCGATGTGGTGCAGCGCCTCCGTGCCGTTCAGCCGCAGTTGCAGTGGTCCGTTGAACGGCGCACGGGCGCTCACATGCAGCGGCACGCCCGGCTTGATGCCCAGCGTGTCCAGATACTGCAATTTTTCGCCGTCGTGTGTGTTCACCCGGCTGACGACCAGATCGCTGCCGACCTCGGCATCTGCCAGCGGATAATCCTTAATGCGCGGCATCACCCCGGCGGCGGTGGGAATGGGTTCGCCGTGCGGGCAGCGTTTGGGGAAGCCCGCCATCTGCTCCATCCGGTTGACGACCACATCGCTGACCACCGCGCCGAGTTCGTCCGCTGGTCCATGCACCTGATGCCAGCCAAAGTGCATCACATCAACCAGAAAGCGCTCGACCAGCCGGTGACGGCGAATATTCATCAGCGCCAGATGTTCGCCCGCGCGCGTCAGCCGAATGCCGCGATAAGGCTCGTGGTCCAGATAGCCCGCGTCTCTCAGCCGCTGTACCATGCGTGTGACAGCAGGCGGCGACACGTTCAGCACCTTCGCCAGCGCAGAGGTTGACACATAAGGATCATCCATCTGGTAATAGGCGATACGATACGCCTCCGCCAGATATTCTTGCATTGCATCGGTCGCGGACATCGAATCAGCAGCCCCGGTGATTGAATTTTGCTTATCCATGTTATAAATATAGACGAGACCGAGGAAATTTCGCAAGCCTTAAAACCAAAGTTTAGCGAGGTTTAATCTTTGGGGGCAGAAGAAAGCGCAAAGCAGCAGGACGTAGGCAAAAGAGGCAAGGACAAGCAGGGCAGAAGATAGGTGAAAGGGCAGCAGGCAGCGTCAGGAATCCTCGACAGGATACCGGAGCAGGGCAGGTATGAGCTTTGATGCGATCACGATACGCGCCCCGGCAGAAACAGACGCCCGTCCATATTGTGCACTTTTTCCCCTTGCACTTCCCCTAAGGCAGCGCCAGCAGATAGCTTGCCAGCGCGTCAAGGTCCTCAGCGGGCAGCAGGGTGATGAGCTGGTGCGCGCCCGGCAGCACAAATACCTCGCGCAGGGTCGCCGCACGCCCATCATGCAGATACGGGGCGCTCAGCCACAGCCAGCGCAGGCTCGGCGTGTCGAAGGTACCGCCTGTGCCCACGTCATACGCCGCGCCGTCGGTCAGCGCTGTGCCCGCGTGGCAGCTCGCGCAGTTCTGTTCGCTGAAGATCTGCTCACCGCGTGCCAGCACATCGGCGGGGAATTGCAGCGGATTCGCCGGTGGGGTAAGCGTGGTCAGGTACAGCGTCAGCGCGTCCAGATCAAGCGACAGCCCAGCATGCGGTGCGCCGCGCACCGGGTTCAGCGGACCGCCAATTAAGCCCGCGCCTGCCTGCAAGCCGCGAATCTTAAATTCGACATCTGCCAGTTCGTCCCATGCGCCGGTCCAGGTATACGGCGCGCTGTCCAGCAGCCCGAACAGCAGCGGCGTATTGCGCGCTCCGCCGTCCACCCCCTGCCACACACGCCCGTCGGACAGTCCGTCAAAATGGCAGTTAGCGCAGCTAATCCAGCCATTCGTGCTCATCTGTTCCCCGGCGCTGTGGAACAACTGCGCGCCGATCAGCACATCAATCGGCAGTGTCAGATTGCTGGTGGGCACCAGCGCGACTTCCTGCTGGCTGTTAAGCTGCACAATGGAGATGGTCGCGTCGAGCGCGTTGTGGACGTAAAGCTGCGTGAAATCGCGATTGAGCAGCAGCCCGCGCGGGTTCGCCCCCACAGGGATATTCGCCAGTGCCAGTCCGGTGCTCAGGTCAATCACGCTGATGTTGTTCGTCCCGGCGTTCGCCACATAGAGCCGCTGCTGGAAGCGATCCAGCGCCAGCGCGAAGGGCATGTTCACCGGGCGGTCCGCCGTATCCAGCGCAATGCGCGTGCGCCGCTGCATGTTCAGCCCACTCAGGTTGATCACATTGACCACCGGGAACACGGTTGTGTCAAATGTCAGCGCGCTGTCATCGGCATTGCTGCGCGTCTGCGCCAGATACGCCAGCCCGCGCCCAACATCGAGTTCGATTGCCGGCGACAGACCGCTGTCCGCGCCGGTGCTGATGGTCGAAACCACGCGCCCCTGTGGCAGATAAATCAGGCTCAGTTCGCCGCTCCACAGGTGCGTCACATACAGGAAATCACCCCACAGCGCCAGCGCCGCCGGAGATCCTCCGGTCACAATCTGCCCGCTGACCAGCCCGCGCGTCAGATCAACCAGCGCCACACGCCCTTCGCCCTGTACAGCGACATACGCCAGCGTGTTATCTGCCAGCACCAGCCCGTAAGGCAGTGCGCCCACTGGAATCGTGCTGATCGCGCTCTGGCTCTGCAAATCAAGCACCGTCAGTGTGCCATCCCCGCGGTTGACCACTACCGCGCGGGTGCTGTCCGGTGTCACCGCCACTGTGCGTGGGTCGCGCCCGACCGGAATCTCCGCGAGCACCGTGCGGTTGGCAACACTGACCAGCGACACCGAATTGCTGAGCATATTGGTCACAACCAGCACGCGGAAATCATTGGCAAATGCCATGCTGCCGCTGGTGAACGCCGGGGTGCGCGAGTCGGGCAGGGCATACAGCGGCAGCTCTGTCGGCTGCTGCTGCGCGCGGGTGGGCATTGTGTCCCCCAGCAGCAGACCGCCCAGCAGCAGCAGCAGCAGTCCCAGCGTAAGCAGGGTACGCTGCACCAGCAGTAAAGATGAGAATGGCATTTTCATCGCAGTTTACTCCGGTGCCAGCAGACGATCATGCATCACGGTGAAGACCCGCGCCAGCGTTTGTGGGCGTCCACTGTCGTCAATCCCGGTAACGACCAGCGTCACCGTCACCACGTCAGAGCCTGCCGTTCCGCGTGGGCGTCCATCCGTTTCCAGATTGGGGAAATCCCGGCTGAGCTGCCCGACATTGTACTGGTAGGTAAAACTGCGCGCGCCGACCGTCACCTGTTCCGTGCGCAGCAGGTAGCCGGGCATCGTCACAGTGGCAAAGGCGTCATAGTCCTGCCAGCCCTGCGGCAGATCCAGCGCAAAATTGAGCGGCGCGGCAGCTTGAATCTCATCAATGGCGGGTACCGCGCTGCTGGGCTGCACCTGTGCTGCGTCATCGGCGACCACGTACACCGGGAACTGCCCGCCCACCGCGCCCAGCACTGTGCCAGTCAGGTACGGCGGTTCGATCTGCCCGGCAGCTGTGTGTCCCTGCTGGCTGATGTTGATCTGCACCGTCCAGATGCCGGTTTCGTCAACGGCGAAATCCTGCGCCGGATCGTAGAAATAGCCGGTGGGGTTTGCCACGCCGCTGAACGCCCGCACCACGCCGGACGGCGCGGTAATTGTCACGCTGACGTTTGCCGCCAGTGTGGGCGCTGCCTGCCCGGCAACGACCAGTGTGTCGCCCAGCACCAGCACCTGTCCCGGCACGACGCCAGTGGGGTGGAAAAACGCATCAATGTTCTCGCCGCGCAGCCGCAGCAGAGCGCCACCGTCCGGTCCGCCATCTGCGCCCCGTGCGGGCGGATAGACCCGCGCACCCAGCGGGGTGCTGCCGGTGCTGTCGTTGACCACAGCCAGGGCGGCGTACCCGGCTGTGTCGAACACGCCGGATGCTGTATCGCGCGCAACCACCCCGCCAAAGACAAACGTATAATCGCCGGGCAGCATGCCGCCCGCGCCTGCGCCCATCTGCCCGTTGAGCGGGTCGTCATTGTCCCAGTGGACGCTCAACGCTGTGCCGTCGCCGCCCTGAATAAATTGGCGCACGGTGACACCGGGGCGCACCGCCGAGACATAGCCATAAGCGCCGCCCGCCACACTGACCGGCAGCGCGTCAGTGGTGGCAGCTCGCGCCAGCGTCAGCCCGCGCGGCGAACGATAATCCGGCAGCAGCGTTTGCAGACTGGCGGTGTACGCGCCATCGGCATCCTGCAAGCTCAACAGCGGGTTCACGCCGCCCGTGACTCCGTCCGGGGTCCAGGCGACATCACCGCTGTGGTAGGGGGTGTTGACCAGCGGGCGCAGCGGTTGATCGTCCGGGGGATACTGCGCGCTGTTGAACCACGCCGGTTCAATGTCAGCATAGGGGTCAATGAAGCCGCGCTCGCCATGCGCCACCAGCGCGCCGCCTGTGTCTGCGATGACCCCCGCGCTGCGCTGGCTTGCTGCCCACAGGCGTCCTTCGCTGTCGGTGAAGCGCGCCTCGTAATCAATCACATATTCGCCGGGCATGCTGAAGCGCAGCGGCTCAGTGCCTGCGCCGGGGTGGAAATAGCCGAACGCATTGGCGCGCCCTTCGTAGACTGTTTCCAGCACACCGCCGTCAATCGGGTAATAGCGCACGCGGATAAGGATATCAGCAGGCACAGCAGGAGCAAGCATCACGCTGGGGTTGAAGGCATCGCCCGCAGCAAAAGGCGTTCCTGGCAGCACACCGGGGCGCAGATCCAGCGCTTCGGCAATCAGCAGACGATACGTGCCGCCGCCGCTGTAGCGGTTGCCCCAGATATCCTCCACGCTGGCGGTCAGCGTAATCGCGTATTCGCCGTATTGTTCAAACGCATGCGCCGTGAATTCAGGATTCAGCGTTGTCAGCCGGTAGGTGTCTACCGGGGTCTGCGCCCCGAAGCGGGTGCGCTCATCCAGCGCATCGGTGGAGAGCCGGTTCTGGACGAATGCCGCGCTGCCCACGTTGGTGGTTGTGCCATCCGGGGCAGTGACCGCAGCATTCAGCCGTCCACCTGGCAGAAACAGCGGCAGCAGCGGCGCGCTGACGCTGTCGTAGGCGTTGGGCAGCAAATTGGGCAGGTACGGTTCCAGCGGGTAACTGCCCGGTGGCAGAATATACGTCGCGCTGTTGTAATGTACGCGGTTAGAGAGCGCAGCAGTCTGGGCATCTTCTGCGGGCAGCACACCGCGGCTGCCGTCGGAGGGGGTGTCATAAAACAGCGCCAGCGGCAGGCGTCCTTCGCCCACCGCGCCGATGTTGAGCGCCAGCGGCAGGCGTGTCAGCGGGACACGCGACATGCGGGTGCCTGTGCCAAAAATGCCGCTGTCTGTCCAGCGGAACGCGGCGGCGCTGCCGTTCTGGGCACTGCCGTTCAGCGCACTGCCCTCAAAAATCGGAACGTAAATGCCAGCGGGGAGGTCGGCGGGCAGGGGCAGGGCAAAATCCAGCGCAAACGTCAGCCCGGCGTCAGTATGAATCACCTGCGCGGGCGGCACAAACACCTCGCCCAACCACAGGTCGGTGTTGACGTTATCAATCGGCAGCCCGCCAGCCGTCAGCACGCCAGACCAGCCGTTGTTGCTGTGCACCCCGCCGGACGCGGGCGAACCGTCCGCGTTGACCACGCGCTGCAAGCCGATGCGCCCGCCAACGCCCAGGGCGACCAGGTCTGCGGGCAAATCGGGCAGCGCCAGCGTAACATCCAGTTCCAGCCGCAGGGTGTCGCCGGGCTGCAAATTCAGATTATCCGTGCGCCCCTGTGCCTGCCAGCGTGACGCGCCGCCGCCCAGCACGCCGCCAATCGAAAAGCGCGTAATGCTGTCGCCCAGGCTGCTGTCCAGGCGGACAATGCCGCTTTGTTCGCTGGTAGTGGGCACTGCCAGCCCCACCGCCAGCGTATCCAGCACGGGCGCTTCATCCGTGCCGCTTTCCGGCGCGCCGAGTATTTCAAGCTGGTTCAGGCTGACCTGTTCAATGCTGGGGTTGCCGGGGGCAATGGGCTGCCAGGGAATACGCAGTTCCAGCGCTGTGCCACCCGCCGCCGCCCACGTAGGCAGGGGGGACAAATCCGCCGGGCTGGGATCCAACCGCCGCAGCGGTGCGGGCGCAGCAGGCGTTGTGCTGACTGTCAGCGCATAGACCGCGCCATCCAGCGCGAAGGTCACGCGCACAGCGGCGAAGTTGGCGGGCAGGCTGGCACTGGCGATGCCAATCAGCAGCGCGTCGGCGTTGAGCAGGGCATAGACACGCCCGCTGAGCAGTTCGGACTGCGGGTATGCCGCCCAGTCGTCCAGGCTGCCATCCACCAGCAGTGCCGTAACCGGGTTTGTGGGCGGCGGCGCTTCGGGAAAGCTGCCGTAAAGGATTGTGCCGGGTCCGCCGGGCAGCGAACCGGAGCGGCTGGTCAGCGCATTGGGCAGGTTTGCCGCCGCACTGATCCAGAACGGGGTGCTGCCCGGTCCGTAAAGCTGCGCCGTGAATGCGCCGGAGATATTGGCGCTGATGACGGCGGTATCTTCGGTATACAGGTTGCGCACGATGACCTGCGCATTGGGAAAGACCGCGCCCGCCGCCCCGGTGACGGTGACGATGCCATCTTCATCCGCATTGGAAATAGTAATCAGGGCGGCAGATGGCGGGTCGCCCTGCTGCGCCCTGCCGCCGGACTGTGCGTTGACCGCACCAAAAATCAGCCCTGCTGCGCACAGCAAGATGACGGTTTTCCACATGCGCCACACGTTGGTCAAGCTCCCGGCTGCATCGGATGGAGATAAGCGTCAGGAGTATAAACCGCACGCTAACCGATTGTCAATTTACGCACGGGAACAGCACGCCAAAAAATTGGTGAAATTCACGTATATTTCAGCACAGGTTGCTGCTGCACCAGTATTACACCCCGCGCCAGACTGCCGCACCCAGCAGCAGCCATCCACCGATCAGCGCCGCGCCGCCGAACGGTGCCACCGCGCCCATGAACCCCAGATTGAACACTGCCAGCACGTACAGGCTGCCCGAAAACAGCACTATCCCGGCGGTGAACAGCCAGCCTGCCAGCCGGACATAACGCGGCTGTGCGCCCGGCAGTGTGCTGACCCATGCCGCGCCCAGCAGCGCCAGCGTGTGAATCAGGTGGTACAACACGGCGGTGTCAAACGTCGCTTCACGCCCGTTCGCCGCCAGGGTGCCCGCCAGCCCGTGCGCGCCGAATGCGCCCAGACCCACACCGAGCGCGCCGCACAGCGCGGCAGTGAGCAGAAATGTCCGCTGCATAGTCATGTCCTTTTCAGAAAGTGCACCGTATCGAACACGAAGGCGCAATGGGCGCAAAGAATCGAAAACTGCATGCCCGTTGATCTGCGCGCCGTCCTGTTGAGTTCAGCAGTGCCAGCCAGTGCTGCCTGCATTGTAGGACGGTGTGGGACACAAAAAAAGGCGCACCGTTTGATGGGTACACCTTTTTGCAGGGGGGAAGTCTATCCGTAAACCCGGACAAGGGGATTAATCCTCTTGTTCAGGAAGATCGGTTTACGAATAGATTCTAAGCCAGTCAGCCCGTCAGATGTATTCGCTGAACTGCTGACAGGTTGCGCATGTTTACCGCACGGCGGCGTTGACCGGAATCTGGCGCGGTTTTGCGGCTTCTGACCTGGGCAGCGTCAGCGACAGCACACCATTTTCGTAGGCTGCCTGCACGGCGGCAGCGTTCACGTCTTTGGGCAGGCGCACGCGGCGGCTGAACTTGCCGTAGCGGCGTTCGCGCAGCAGGGTGCGGGTGTTGTCGTCTGCGTTATGGTCGGCGTTGATTTCTGCCGCGATGCTCAGCACGCCGTCATGCACTTCGATGGCGATGTCTTCCGAACGCACGCCGGGCAGCGCGGTGACGACGGTGTAGGCGTCGGCGGTTTCATGCACATCCAGCGCCAGCGTGTATTCGCGGCTGCGGGCGTCGGTGTCATTTGCCGTGCCACCGTTAAAGGCGCGAAACGCTTCTTCGATAAAGTGATTAAGCTGATCCATGTCGCGCTGTGCGGCGCGGACTTCACGAGCAGGATTCCAGCGAACCAGCATTGCCATAGAACTACCCTCCCGAATGTTATTCAATCCTTGATTTGCACACTATGCCGCTGATGATAGGCGTGTTGTGTAAGAAGCGTTTCGGAGTTCTGTAGGAGCTGTATCAACGCTGCATAGATTCTGTGTTAGAGCACCAGACTTCAAAATCACTGGTTATAATCCCCGTATCTGGTGCCGAAGCTGGCAAATGTGTTTGCGAGTCAGGAATTGGATCATCGGCATATAGTTCAGGGAGAACTCTATGAAGGACCCTCAGAATACCGCTGAAACCGTGGAATGCCTGCGCGAGGTGCAGGTGCGGGTTTCTGACGTGCTGCGCGACGCCAGCGCCGAGCAGTTTTATCGCGGTGATCCAACCGCATGGTCTGCGGCGGATTACCTGAAACACCTGATGATTGCCATCAAACCGCTTGCCCGTGCCATGAGCCTGCCGGTACAGGCGGTTGCACAACGCTTTGGCGTGGCAGACCATCCCTCCCGGACATACACGGAGATCAACAGCGCTTACACGGCGCGGCTGGCACAGGGGGTGCGGGCTGAGGACTATCAAACGATCATGCCCGACTCATATCGTTTTCCAGAAGGTGTGTTGGATCAACACGCCCACCTGCTGGAAGCCTGGACGGACGCAAATCAGCGCCTGATCGACGCGCTGGAGCAGTGGTCAGAGGATGATCTGGATCGCTGCCAGTTCCCTCATGCGGCGTTGGGGACACTGACCGTGCGTGAGATGGTCTACTTCACACTGATCCACAACCGCCTGCACGCGGAGGACATCGAACAGGCGCTGCGGCAGCCGTAACCACGCCCAGCACTGCCCCGCGACTCCTCAGGGTGATGTTTCCGGTAGGGCAGTGTCGATGATTGCGCGGTAATGGCTGATTTTGTAGCGAATCAGTTCCAGGTGGTCGTTCAACTCGCGGATATGCAGCTCAACCTGCTGTTGCAGCGTTTCCAGCATCGCCACGCGCTGCGGCAGAGTGTCGTCCCCCTCGCGCTGAAGCTGCGCATAGATCTGCATATCCTGAATGGACATGCCGGTAGCGCGCAGCTTGATCAAAAAGCTGATCCAGCCGATGTCGTCCTCAGTGTAGCGCCGGTGCGTGTTGTCCGCGCGGTCAATCGTGTGGATTAGCCCGACGCGCTCGTAGTAGCGCAGCGTGTGAACGCTCAGCCCGGTGATGTCTGCCACCTGTGCGATGGTGAGATTCTCTTGCATCTGCATCATCCCTCCAATTGGGGTCTTGACTTAGAGCGCGCTCGAACCTGTACAGTGAATCCAGCATATTCATTTTAGAAGGATGGTGCATGATGAACAACCGCATTCTGGGACGTTCCGGTCTTGAGGTGTCGCCGCTGGGTATGGGCTGCTGGGCAATCGGCGGCGTGTGGCGGTTTATTGATATTCAGGCAGGCTGGGGCGAAGTGGACGATGCCGAGTCGCTGCGTGCGCTTCAGCATGCCTTCGACAGCGGCATCAACTTCTTCGATACTGCCGCGACGTATGGCACTGGGCACAGTGAAACGCTGGTCGGCAAAGCGCTGGGTGACAAGCGCGATCAGGTGATTATCGCCACCAAATTTGGCTTCAGTGTCAACGAGCAGGCGCGGCACGCCACGCGCTACAGCGATGATGCCGACGTGATCCACAATCTGCGTGCGGACTGTGAGGCAAGCCTGCGCCGCCTGAACACCGATTATATCGACCTGTTCCAACTGCACGTCTGGGATTATCCGCTGGCGCTGGCTGCTCCGCTGCGCGACGCGCTGGAAGGACTGGTGCAGGAAGGCAAAATTCGTTACTACGGCTGGAGCACCGACTCGGTTACAGCGGCGCGTGTCTTCGCCGAAGGCGCACACTGTGTCGCCATTCAGCATGATCTCAATGTGGTGCTGGATGCGCCAGAAATGCTGGCGTTGTGCGAACAGGCGCACCTTGCCAGCATCAACCGCACGGTGCTGGCGCGCGGGGCGCTGACCGGCAAATACAGCCGCGAGACAGTCTTTGCCGCCAACGATGTTCGCACCGACACCTGGGCGCGCGAGAATATCCTGCTGCCGGCGTTTGACCGGCTGGACGCCTTGCGCGATGTGCTGACCAGCGGCGGGCGCACACTGGCACAGGGGGCGCTGGCGTGGGCTTGGGCACGCAGCGGCGCGACCATCCCAATTCCGGGCATCCGCAATGTTGCGCAGGTGGACGCCAATGCCGGAGCGCTGCGCTTCGGTCCGCTGACGGCGGCGCAGATGCGCGAGATTGATGCCCTGCTTCAGCGTCCTGTTATTGCGTAGGGGTAATCACGGGGCAGGGCGCGTTCTGCGGGGGCATCCTGCCGCGAAGCCCCCGCATCTGTCTCTCAGCCACACCCGGACCTGTCGCTGCGCGCGCATAGTATGCGCACCCACTGCGGTGCTCCCTGCGTTATAATCAGCGCATTCTGGTAACGGGATGGGAGACGATTATGCGCATCGGCGTAGACATTGGCGGCACATTTACGGACCTCGTGCTCAGTGCAGAGGGACACCTGCGCATTGACAAGCTGCTCAGCACGCCGGACGATCCCGCCCGCGCCATGCTCGCCGGACTGGAGGCAATCACGCCAGGGGGCTTAAGCGCCGTGACGCAGGTAGCGCACGGCTCCACCGTTGCCACCAACGCGATCCTCGAACGCAGCGGGGCAAAAACCGCGCTGATTACCACTGCCGGCTTCCGCGATCTGCTGTTTATTGGCAGGCAGAACCGCCCGCAGCTCTACGCCCTGCATCCCACACTGCCACCCCCGCTGATTCCGCGCGAGTGGTGTTACGAAGTGCCCGAACGCCTCGATCCACGGGGGGAAGTGCTGCTGCGGCTGGATCTGGCGGCGCTGGATACCATACTGGACAGCATCGCCGTTGCCGGGGTCGAGGCGGTGGCGGTGTGTTTCCTGTTCAGCTACATCAACCCGGCGCATGAACGGGCAGTACGGACGCGCATCGTCGAGCGCGGGCTGCTGCCGGAAGCGCATGTCGCGCTGTCCTGCGAGGTGCTGCCGGAGTTCCGCGAATATGAGCGCGCCAGCACGACCGCGCTGGAGGCATTTGTGCGCCCGGTGATGAGCCGTTACATTGGGCGGCTGCGCGAAAACCTGCCTAAAACGGCGAGTCTGCGCATCATGAAATCGGACGGCGGCGTGATCAGCGCGGAAACCGTGCAGTCTCAGGCAGTGCAGACGGCGCTGAGCGGTCCGGCGGCGGGTGTGATCGGCGCGGCACATCTGGCGGCGCTGGCGGGCTTCCCGGAGGTGATTACGCTGGACATGGGCGGCACATCCACCGATGTCGCGCTGATTCCCGGTGAACCGCAGCGCCGGGCAGAAACAGAAATTGACGGTTTGCCGCTGCGGGCGCGCCTGCTGGACATCGAAACGATTGGCGCGGGCGGCGGCAGCATCGCGCGGTTGGACGCGGGCGGGGCGCTGCGCGTGGGTCCGCAGAGCGCGGGTGCAGACCCCGGTCCGGCTGCCTATGGGCGCGGCGGGGTGCAGGTCACGGTCAGCGATGCCAACGTGGTGCTGGGCAGGCTGGATGCAGCGCATTTTCTGGGCGGCGGCATGGCGCTGGACACGGCGGCGGCAGAAGCGGCGCTGGCGGCGCTGGGGGCACAGATGGGGCGCAGCGCGGTCGAGACGGCGCAGGGTGTGGTGGATGTTGCCAGCGCCAGCATCGAACGCGCGGTGCGGCGTGTGTCGGTGGCGCGCGGTTATGATCCCCGGCGTTTTACGCTGGTTGCGTTCGGCGGCGCGGGACCGCTGCACGCCTGTGATGTGGCGGCGCGGCTGGATATGCCGCGTGTGCTGGTGCCGCGTTATCCCGGCGTGCTGTGTGCCTTTGGGCTGCTGGTGGCGGACATTGTGCGCGATTACAACCGTGCCGTCTTGCAGCCTGCGTCAGCCGGGACCTTCGCGCGGCTGCGGGTGTGGAGCGCCGAGATGCTGACCCAGGCGCACGATGACCTGCTGCACGAAGGTGTGGACGAGGATCATATGCGGCTGCGTCCACTGCTGGACATGCGCTACAGCGGGCAGGCGTATGAGTTAACCGTGCCGTTCAAGGGGCGCAATATCGCTGAACGGTTTCATCTGGCGCATGAGGCAGCTTACGGGCACGCGCTGCGGGATCGCCCGGTAGAGGTGGTCAATCTGCGTTTGCAGGCAATCGGCGTGGTCGAAAAACCGCCGCTGACACCCGAACCGGAGACGCTCAACAGCGGGGCGTCGGCGTTCCTGGGGGACCGGACGCTGCCTGCTGGCGGGGGTGTCGCGCTGTATGACCGCGAGCGGCTGGAGCCGGGCGCGCAGTTTGGCGGGGCGGCGCTGATCTTCCAGATGGACAGCACCGTGTTTGTGCCGCCGGACTGGTCGGCGCATGTGGACGGCTATCGCAATCTGGTGCTCACCCGGCAGTAGGGGAAGGGATGCACGCGACTCTATTCGTACCAGGTTAAGTAGGGGCGGGTCTCAGACCCGCCCCTACGGGAGAAATCACGAATATTCAGGCGGCTCCTAACGGGTTTTTCGGATACTGCATCAAGCCGTTCACGGGTTTGTGGCATTTGATGCAGGCAGCGGTTGTGAATGGCTGACGACGAACTGCATAACATCAGTTGTCTTTTCCCTTCACCCCCGCAAAGTGTCCCAAACCCCGGTCTTCGCGCTACAATAGCGCTATGTGCTGGTTGAGCAGAAGCGAGGAAACAGATGGCATCTGAACAGGCACAGACAGGGGCGGAGCAGGGACTGTTCGTTTACCCGGAAAGCGGCTGGCGCAAATGGCTGTTCAAAGCGCCGCTGGTGCTGGTGCGGGCGGGGCTGGGGCAGGTGCTGCCGCCGATGATCCTGGTGCTGACGACCACCGGGCGCAAAAGCGGGCAGCCGCGCTACACCGCGCTGGAACACAGCAAGATCGACGGCAGGTATTATGCCATCAGCGCGTGGGGCACAAAAGCAAACTGGTATCGCAATGCGCTGGTAGACCCGCTGGTGACGGTGCAGACCGGTTATGATGGCGTGGTCAGTGCCCTCGCCGCGCGCGTGACCGAGCCGGATGAGCTGCGCAAGGTGATCGGCGTCATGCGCCACAGCCCGATTTGGCAGGGCTACCTGGAGTTCTGGAAGCTGCCGCAGGATGTAGACAGCCTGGTTGAGCAGCGCGAACGGCTGCATATCCTGCGCATGGAACCTGCTGACGATATTGCCGCGCCGCCGCCGCTGCCGGAAGACCTGACCTGGGTCTGGATTCCGGTCAACATTCTCGCCGGACTGCTGCTGCTGCGCGCGCTGCTGCGCTGGCTGCGGGGTCGCCAATGAGGCATGTGCTGCTGCGGCTTGTCGTGCCCGTCAGCGCCTGCTGCCTGCTGCTGGCTGCCGGGGCGCTGGCGCTGGGGCGCGGACTGCACAGTGAACTGCTGGCGTTCGTCAGCGAGCGTGACGGCAATCTTGAAATCTATGCTGCCGATGTTGCACGGCGTCTGTTGGTTAATATCAGCCAGAGTCCCGGCGTGGACGATGCGCCGGCATGGTCTGCCGATGGCACGGCGCTGCTGTATACCTCGCGGCGGCTGAACATTGTGCAGGTGCTGCTGCTG
>DAOTWP010000372.1:0-13482 GCA_034435675.1 Anaerolineae bacterium | reverse complement strand
AAAAACGCCCAGAAGTCCGCCCCCGGTCCGTCGGCATGATCCAGCCGGAAACCGTCTATGCCGAACTCGCGCAGCCAGTAGCGCGCCACATCCAGCAGATAATCGCGCGCGGCATCATAGCCGACATTGATCTGCGGCATGGACGGCACGCCAAAAAATGAACGATAGCCGATGTCGGAGTCGTCGAACAGGAACCATTCACGGTAGGGACTCGCCGGGTTATTCAGCGCCTCCTGAAAGAACGGATGCTGGTCGCTCATGTGGTTGCAGACCAGATCCAGCAGCACACGAATGCCGCGCGCATGTGCCGCCGCAACCAGCGCCCGCAGCGCGTCGTCGCCGCCCAACCGCGGCTCTACCCGGTAGTAATCGGTCACGTCGTAGCCGTGCGCGGTAGGGCTGACGCAGGTCGGGCTGAGCCACAGACAGGTAATGCCCAGGTCGGCAAGGTAATCCAGCTTATCCGCCACCCCCCACAGCGTACCGCCGCGCACGCCTTCCGGCTCGTCGGTTGCCAGCCATGCGCGCCCATCGCCGGGGTAAAAGCGGTCAATGAACACCTGATAGATCACCGCCTCGCGCGCCCACACCGGGGGCTGGTAGCGGTTGACATGGTAGCTGAAGGTCTTGCCCGCGCTGCCATGCACGCCGATATTCTCCGGCAGGGACTGCCCGCGAAAGAACGCCACCGCCGCTTCTTCTGCCGCGCGCTTGACCTCCGGCGTATCGGCAAATACTTCGTCCGTCGCCGCCGCACCCCATGCGCCCAGACGGTAACGCACAAAGGTGCCCTCCGGCTGCGGCGGCAGCGTGACCTGCCAGCGCGTCAGATAGCGCCATTCCAGCGTGTCCCAGGTCGTTTCCACGCGCGTCAGGGGCAGCGCCGTGCCGTTGGTCGCCGTGCCACGACTGCCCGCCGGAAGGCTGCCGTCGGTGGTGTAGTAGCACGCTGCCTGCGTGATATCCAGATCGCCGCCCGTCAACAGCGAGAGTGTCACTGCGTCGCCGGGCGCGGGGCTGCGCGGGGCGAGCGCATGGCGGTGCTGTACGCCGCGCCTGCCCGCGCGATGATGCACCAGTTTAAGATCGTCCGTTGCCAGTGTGCCAAAGATAAAGTCCATTGTGTCCTCGCAGCGGCAAGCTGCTCAGGGGGAGCAGGGCGTGCTGTGCCGCGCGTCCGCCGCTCCCGTTCAACAGCTGCCAGATCGTTATGTAAGTGTGTTCAGTGCCGTAAAGCCGGTAGAAACCCCGTCGGGGATTAGCTGAAAATCACGCTGACCTCCACACTGCTGCCCAGCACTGGCGCGGTGAACGTCTCGCCAGGGATGAGCGTGCCGCCTTTGACAAATGCCCCGTCCTGCAAGATCCACTGTTCCAGATAACGGTTCGCCGGATCGACAATCCAATACTCGCGCACACCGTGCCGCTGGTAGGCGTTGAACTTCGTCTCGCGGTCATGCTTCGCCGTGCCGGGCGACAGCACCTCAACGACCAGATCAGGCGCGCCCATCAGCCGCTTTTCCTCGACCACGCAGCGGCTGTTCGGCGCGAGGTAGACCACGTCGGGTTCGTAGATATTGTACTCGTCCAGGTAGACTTCCACCGGCGCAAGGAAGACCATTCCTCCCTGCTGTTTGGCGATCATCCACAAAACCACATGCGTATTGCCCACAATTTGCTGGTGCAGGGGAATGGGTGCCACCTTGATCACCACCTCGCCATCAATAAGCTCAATGAGGGTATGCTGCGCATATTCCGGCAGCGCGTAATAGTCTGCTGCGGTCATGCGGGTTTGTGCCTGAACCACCATCGCTGTGTCCTCTCCACTACCTGCCCTATTGTACACGCTTTGCCGCGTCTGAACTGCCCCTGGTAGCAACCGCCACTCGCAGCCAATTTGCGTTTGTAAAGCTGATGTCTGTAATGGCATTCTTATGACATTCATCATGAAAGCCGTTTCGTAATGCTCATTATCATCGTAGCGATTCTTCAGCAGCACCACATCGTTCATCGCAGTCTCAGGGGGGATCACAACTCATGAATCCATCGGAATTGAAGATCAAAAATGAGGACACTGTCCAGCAGCTATGGGACAGTACGATGATGATTACCGGGCGCTTTATCGGCGCGCTTGCAGTCATTGGAACGGGCGTGGTCTTTTTTCTGGACGCAGCGGGCAGCGAAATCATGCGCGGCAACAGCAACTGGTGGGTGGTTTATCTGCTCACTACCGGCATTTCATTCTGCATTGGCGCTCTGATTGCCTTTCAGAAAACGGGCAGTTTTAACCGGGTTGTCAGCCGCATGGCGGGCATTGCTGCGGTGCTGTTCATCCTCAGTGTGATCTTCATCTTTGATCCTACGTGGAGCTTCACGCAGGGGCTGACTCTGTTCGATAATATCAACTGGAATCTGCTCTGGCCCATCGCGGTGATTGTGGTCGGGGTGGGCATGCTGGTCGGCAGCCTGCGGCGCAAATGACCTGCGGCGCAAGTAATCGGGCATTCCTGAACAGCATATCCGCTGCATAACAACCGCATAGCAGACCTCGCGGGCAAGGCACGGGCTTTGCCCGTTTGCGTTGGCAGGGCACACCGCCCGGCAGCAGCCACAACTTCTCGCCCGTGTTTACGTAAATGTTCATTAAGTATCTATACTTAAGCGCGATCAAGGGGATGATGCTCTTCAAAAATGATCAGGTTACCGGTAGCGTTGACGTATGCTTCAACCCTACGAAAAGCGTCATTCGATTAAATCCTTGCATTGCCTCATCCCCTTGTTCAGACGCCCTCAGGTAACAGGGTGCCCATTTTGGAGGTGTGCCATGAAGACGCTGTTGATTTACGATTCGAGGCATGGGAATACGAAACAGATCGCGCAGGCAGTCAGCGCGGCGATTGGCAGCCCGGCGCGGCATGTCGCTGCCGTGCAGCCGGCTGACCTGACCGATTGCGAGCTGCTGATGCTTGGCTCGCCCACCCACGGCGGGTTCCCCTCAGAAGCGATCCACGAGCTGCTGAAAGCGTCCCCGGCGCTGCACGGGCTTCACGTCGCGGCGTTTGACACCCGCACCAGAACGACGATCTTTGGCTATGCCGCGCCGAAAATCGCGCGTGGGCTGGTCAAACACGGTGGCACCCTGGTGGTCCCGCCGGAAGGCTTTTTTGTACTCAGCATGCAGGGTCCGCTCCGGGACGGCGAGCTTGAACGCGCGGCGGAATGGGCGAAGGCGCTGCTGGGCTGAAGCAAGTGCCTGTGACCGGCGCAGGCTATCATCTGGAGGAACACTGATGCGCAACCTGACCACACACTACCTGCAATTACCGGACATTAAAATTGCCTATACTGAGTACGGCAGCGGACCCACCCTGATTCTTTTGCACGGCAATTCGTCGTCGAAACGCTTTTTCCGCCGCTACCAGACCGAACACTTCGCGGACTTCCATACTTATGCACTGGACAGCCGGGGACACGGCGAAAGTGTTTCTGCCGATACAGCGTATTCCATTGACCAGTACAGCGATGACGTAATCCACTTCTGTGAGCAGTCGGGCATCAGCGCGGCATATGTCATCGGGTACAGCGATGGCGGCAATATCGCGCTGTTTCTGGCGAAGAAGCGCCCGGATCTGTTCACGAAGATTGTCGCCATCTCACCGAACTATCGGGCGGCGGCGACGAAACCATTCTGGCTGGGGGGGTTCCGCACGATGCAGAACCTCTTCAGGCTGTTGAAGCGCCTGGGCATCAATACCCATAAGGCGATCATGCGCTTTGAGCTGATGCTGACCGATATCGGGCTGACGGACGACGACCTGCGGGGAATCAATGCCAATTTGCAGGTGATTTATGCCGACAACGATATGTTCTATCAGGAACACTACGATGCAGTGGCACAGCTTGTGCCGGGTGTGATCATGCGGCGCATTGACCACAGCAACCACCTGACGATTTGCGGCAAAGCCGAGACCATCGGCGTGATCCGCGCAACCTTGAACAATGAACGGGAAAATGGCGATGCGCAGTGAACAGAAAGACCGGGTACACAAACGCGGAAGCTGGTATCAACGCCTCGTCGCGCATGTGATGGCGACGGGTTTTGACGGGTACAACGCCACCGTTGCCAGCCGCAAGCAGGCGTTGATCGGCGCGCTGCGCGGGCGGGTCGTCGAGATTGGCGCAGGCACCGGCGCGAACTTCGCCCATTTTGCGCCCGGCGTGCGCTGGCTGGGCATTGAACCCAACCCGGCGATGTTTCCCTATGCCGAACACAAGGCAAAGCTGTCGGGTATGCACACCGCGCTGTGCGAAGGCACTGCTGAAGCGCTGCCCCTGGCGTCCGCCAGCGTGGATGCGGTGGTCAGCACGACGGTGCTGTGTTCCGTGCGTGACCCACGGTTGGCACTGCGGGAGGTGCTGCGTGTGCTCAAGCCGGGCGGGCAGTTTGTGTTCATCGAGCACGTTGCCGCCCCACACCAGACGCGCCTGCGCCGTGTGCAGCGTGTGGTCAGTCCGGTCTGGCAGTGCTATGCCGCGGGCTGCCGCCCCGATCAGGAGACATGGGCGCTGATTGAACAGGCGGGCTTCAGCCGTGTAGAGATCGAACATTTCAAGCTGGACATAACTCTGGTGGGTCCGCATATCGCGGGTGTCGCGGTCAAGTGACCCCCGGGGACTGCCTGACCGTAATCCCGGACAGGGACAGAACATCGGGTGCAGCGCTGCCGGTTTGGCATGCGCTCCCTCACCCCGCGCCATAGGGATACTTCGGCGTATTCTCGATCAACTGGCGCTCGTCAGGCGTGAGGTTCAGGGGCTTGTTTTCACTTCGGGAAAGCTGGCATCCGGTACAGCGCTAATCCTGTCTGCCTGTCGAACGTGTTTGGGTGGATGCGTTCAGGATCGTGATCCCAACCAGCAGGTCGTCGTGATAATGATAAATATTGCCATCTTCTTCCATGATGCTGTCGTTTGCCTGCTGCGGCTTGCGAAAGCTGATATACAGCACATCCGCTTCCGGATCGTACTCCGTCCACATCTGCCGTGCTGGAAACGACAGCACCTCCTGAATCAATGCTCTTGAGACCGTGACCATAATTTTTGACCTTTTTTCTCGATTTTATCCGGTTTTGAAGTGAAAAAAGCGGTGATCAAAAATCCATCAGGCTGCTCCCGATACACCACGACGGCTGTTTTGCGGGTAATGTTCGTGGCGGCATAATCCCGTAGTGCAAGCCGTTCGCCCTGTGCGCCGGCGATAATCCTTTCCGGTTCAGCCAGCGTTTCCAGCACCTTATCCATATTCCCGGACATGTAGTCATGCGCCTCCGTGACATGTGCCCACTGCCGCGCCGTGATGCGGATTGGATTGTTGAAAACAGATGTGATCACATGCAGGACATCCTCAGTCATGCGCTCCCTCACACCGCGCCATAGGGATACTTCGGCGTATATTCGATCAACTGGCGCTCGTCAGGCGCTCATACGGTGGCTTGATTGGCATCCTACTGTGGGCAGCGGAAGCCGTTTAAGAATGTCACACTGAGTTCCGCCAGATACTTGCGCAGCACGTACTGTCCACAGGGTGTGATCTGGAAAACGCCTTTTCGCGGCGTGGTGATCAACGCCGCCCGCGTGAAACTGCTGCGCACCCAGTCCAGATGATTGCCGATGACCAGCGTGTTGCTGGCGGTGCGCTGTGCGCGCTGCTGCGGCGTGAGGTTGAATTTGTCACACAGATAGGCGATCACCTCGTCACGTGTGTGCGGCTGGTTATCCCCCAGCAGTTGCAGCACGACAGGCATCAGGGCATTGACTTCGGGGAAGTTGTCGTTTGGCATGGTTACACAGCTCCGTAGGGATACTTGGTCGTGACCTCGATCAACTGGCGCTCGTCGGGCGCACAGGCTGACCCGTATTATAATGTAATCCGCAGCACAGGCATACAGATTGTGCTTGTGCCCGGCACGACAAAAGCGGCGTGCCCGCTGTGAACGAACACGCCGCCCTGTGCTGTCAGAAGATAGCAATCGCCGTGTCGGCTTTAGCCCTTGACCGCGCCCTGTGTCAGCCCGCCGACGATGAAGCGCTGCAGCGAGATATACACAATTACGATAGGCACTGCCGCGATCAGCGACCCCGCCGCGAACGCGCCCCATTCCGTCGTGAACCTGCCGCCGTCCACAAAGCTGAACAAGCCGCGAATCAGCGTCCACGAGTCCACTTCGCGCAGGATGATGCGCGCCAGGATGAAGTCGTTGAACGTGCCGATAAACGCCAGCACCCCCACGACTGCCAGCACCGGGCGCACCAGCGGGAAGATCAGGTAGCGGAAGGACTGCCAGTGGGTTGCGCCGTCCACCAGCGCGGACTCGTCAATTTCACGCGGAATCGAGTCGAAGAAGCCTTTCATCAGCCAGATATTCGTCGCCATGCCCCCGCCCAGATAGATCAGGATCAACCCGCCATAGGTGGACAGCCCGAACAGGGGGATATACTCGCCCAGTACGTCGAGCATCAGGAACAACGCCACCATTGCCAGCAGATTGGGGAAGACCTGCACCAGAAACAGGGTGAGCAGCAGGCTGCGCCGCCCGCGAAAGCGGAAGCGCGAAAATGCATAGGCGCTGATCGCGGTGATCGAGACCACCAGCACCGTTGTCACCCCGGAGATGACAATCGAGTTGAACATCCAGCGCCAGAACGGTTTCTGCGCATCGTTGAACAACACCCGATAATTGCGCAGCAGATCGTCAAGGCTGCGCACATTCGTCGGGATCAACGACTGCGTGGACATCGAGCCAATCGGGTTCAGCGACGCGGAAACCATCCAGACCGCCGGAAACAGGGCAAAGATCAGCGCCACCGTAATCAGCGTGAAGCGGGCAATAGTGAACGGCAGTTCACGCCGCGATTTGCCACCAGGCGACCACGCGGTGGTCACGGGCAGATTGGAAGACTGCGAAGTTGTGGTGATGCTGGAACTAGACATTTTCGCCGATTGCCTCCCAGCGCTTTGTCAGGCGGAACTGCACAACCGTGATCAGCGCCACCATCAAGAAGATCACAATCGAGATCGCCGACGCAAAGCTGTAGTTGCCGGCACCTGCCGAACCGGAGAAGGCATAGCGGTAGGTATACGTAATCAACAGATCCGTATGCCCTGCCACTGGCGGCGGAATGCCCTGCATCGCCGGACCGCCATCGGTCAGCGCCGCAATCAGCAGGTAGTTGTTGAAGTTGTACGTAAATGAACCGATCAGCAGCGGACCCATCGCCACCAGCAGCAGCGGCAGGGTCAGCTTCCAGAAGCGCGTCCAAGCATTCGCCCCGTCCACTTCGGCGGCTTCGTAAATCGAACTCGAAATGGATTGCAGCGCGCCGCTGGAAATCAGCATAAAGTACGGGAAGGCAAACCACAGGTTGACGAACAGGATCACCACTTTCGCCCAGAAGGGATCAATCGTCCAGTCGAAGGTTTGCTCCAGCCCAAAATTGTTTTTCAGCGTTGTCATGATCACGCCAAAGTTGGGGTTCATCATGCCGCGCCAGGTCAGAATGCCGATCATGCCGGGCACTGCCCAGGGGATAATCAGCAGCGAACGCACGATGCGCACCCCGCGGAACGGTTTGTTCAGCGCCAGCGCCAGCGCCAGCCCAAAGGCAAACGCCATCAACACTGCGAGGAAGGCATAGGCGACCGTCCACAGGAAAATACGAATCAGCACGCCGCCCTGAATTGCTGTTTCAAACAGCAGCGTGAAGTTGGCAAAACCGACATCGGTCCAGTAACCCAGCGGCGTTTCCAGCTTGTAATCCACGCCGCCGCGTGACTCGGTGATAAACGCTCCCTGCGGACCGCCGCGCCGGGCGAAGTAGCTGCCAATCGCCTCATCCGGGTAATAGTTGTAACCTGTCTGGCGGTTGGTCAGCACATCGTTTTCCGCGTCATATGCCCAGCCAGGTTCGAATGCCCCGGCTTCCGACGCAGAACGAATGCCGATAATCTCCGTTTCCGCCCCGAAGTTGGTCGCCAGCGGCTGTAACAGCGGGTGATTGTTGCGGTTGGCGGCTTCAAGGCGTGCCAGCGCACGGTAACCCTCAAAGTCCGCCGGCGCACCCGTTCGGCTGTCAAGTTCCAGCGTTGCCAGTTCGTCCGCCGGGATTTCGCGGTAATCACCAGGGGTCTCGCCATCGTACTGCGTGGCGAAAAACACCCGCCCATCCGCAGCACGCAGCCACAGCGCGTAAGTGCCATCGGTTTCATTGTAGAGCGCCGTCCACTGGTACGAGGTGCCGCCCTCCGGCAGGAAAAAGTACTGCCGGTCTGTCAGCAGGCGCTCGACCATTTCCGGTTTAGTAAAACGATGCCCCTCGCGGAAATTGGTGAACGCCAGATACACCGTATAAAGCATGGGATACAGCGCCATCAGTGCCACCAGCACCAGCGAAGGGGTCATCCAGCGCAGGGGCCACAGACCCGGAACCAGGTTGATTACGGTCGCGCCGAGCGCGGTCAGAATCAGCATGATCCCCAGCAGCCACTGCCCGTCATTAATAACTGAAACCGCTAACAGCAGCGCAAATGCATCCACAATGCAAAGCGCTGCCAGTCGCAGCACCATCCAGAACACGTTCGAGGTGGATAAACCGGTCTGGGGACCGGATTGCCCCCGTCCCCAGACCTGCGCTTCATTCGCGCTGCTCATGATTATTCAGCTTATTCGCCGACAGTGATCGTCAGCACGTTGCTGGCACTGTCGAAGGAGAACGTCACCGGGGTGCCGTCTGCAGGAACGCTGAACGGAATGTTGGCACCGTCGCGTTCGCCGTCTACGCCGTAGTTTTCGCCCCAGTCCTGGTTAATCGCGGCTTTGGCTTCATAGTCGCCAGCCGGGATCGTGGTGAAGGTCTTCTCATAGACGCCATCGCCATCGGCATCCTGCAGCCAGGAGATCAGGCAGTCCGGCGACCAGTCTGCCGGGCAGCCCGCTGCTGCCTGGTAGCTGCCGGGCGCGGTGACGATGCGGCTGTTGACGCTGTCGGTGATCCAGTTGGTTTCAGGATCGAACAGGAAGAACACGGTGGTGGTTTCGCTCAGCGACAGCGGGATATTCGCGCCGCCAGCTTCGCCGCCCAGCCCGTAGTTTTCGTCCCAGGTGCCGTTCAGCGCGACCTTGTATTCATAGTCACCAGCGGGCAGTTCAAACGATGCCTGCCAGATGCCGTCATCTTCACCCTGCACCATCATGATATTTTCGCATGCCGGGTCCCATTCGCCGGGGCAGCCGACCTCCTCCTGGAAGCTGCCGGGCAGCGACACAGTTTCGCCGCCAGCGCCGGTGGTTGCGCCGCTCACGCGACCCGCAATGGCGTCACGAATCTGGGCGGCGGCATCGGTGAACGCGGTGGTCGGGTCTGCTTCGCCGGTGATGATGAACTGCACGGCGTTGCCCCACGAACCCCACACCGAGGACATTTCGGGGATCGACGGCTGCGGAATGCCGACGGAGCCAGCAGCCTGGAATGCCTGCAGGTCAGCATCTTCGAGAGTTTCCAGCAGCGGGATGAAGGCGGGCGGACGCGGGTCGGCGTCATAGATCGCCTGCATGGTTTCCGGCGTGGCAATATAGTCCAGCAGGAACGCTTCTGCCAGCAGTTGGTTTTCGCTGTAGGCGCTGATCATAAAGCCCTGACCGCCGATGAAGGGCGTGCCCGGACCGGCAGGACCAGCAGGGATGTTGCTGATGGCGTAGGGAACACCACTCTGGCGAATGCGCGGCAGTGCCCACGGACCACTCATAATCATTGCCGCCTGCCCGGTTTCGAACAGGTTGTGCATGACGTCATAGTCCACACCGCTGGGCAGGTAGCCGGCGTCCACGTACTGGAGCAGATATTCGCCTGCTGCAATCGTGCCTGCATTGTCAATGCCCACATCGTTGGGATTGTAGTTGCCGTTTTCATCCAGCCCGAAGACATAACCGCCGAAGGCGCTCTGCAAGCCGAAGAAATGATACGGATCGTTGGTCTGGATCACCCAGCCGTAGGTCGAAGCGCCGCTGGAAACCAGTTCTTCGGTAATCGCGAAGACTTCGTCCCAGGTTTCGGGCGCATCGGGCACCAGCTCCGGATTACGGTAGAAGGCAATATTTTCCACCGCATAGGGCATCCCATAGAGCTGCCCGCCATAGCTGAACAGATTCAGCGAGGCTTCGGTGAAGTCACCAGCACGATCACCCAGGTTGATCGGGGCAACGGCGCCGTTGAGCACCAGTTCGCCGATCCAGTCATGCACTGCCACGATGATGTCCGGACCTTCGCCCGCAGCACCGGCAACCGGCAGGGTGGCGCGGATATCGCCAAAACCGACTTCCTGAACTGTAACGGGAATGCCAAATGTTGCCGTAAATTCTTCCGCCAATTCCGCCAGCACTGGCGCGCGGGTATCGTCCGCCCAGATCAACAGACCATCGTCCTGAGCTGCGGCGGGCGCGATGGCAAGGCTGAGCAGCCCAACCAGCACGATCAATAAAACGACAAAAGTTGAACGCTTTCTCATGTTGAAAACCACTCCATATTTAGTCAACCGACAGATGAGCATTCAGTTGTTGCAAAGGGTGTTTGGTTAACACCACCTCGCAAATGGACCGAACAGGGAACCGCGTGCCGGTCAGTGTGCCTGCCGCCGACGAGCCGCGCCCTGGTTCCACCAAGTTTGTTGGGTCTGCCCTGCGTTGTGTTGCCCCACCTGCGGGCGCGCAGGACAGCTGCGGTTTGTGCCTGCCCGCTAACACCGGGTCACGCGCTGCTGCCAATTGCCAGACTGCATGGTCATGCCAGCAGGTTGTGAGTCAGGCTGTATTCCTTCAGATCAACATCCAGACCGTCGCTCAGCTTTGTCAGCAGCGCGGCAAGCTGGTGCTGCTCATGATCGCTCAGGGCGGTCATGCGGCGTTCCAGCGACTGGCGGTGCAGTGCCATCGCACGATCCCGCATTGCCACCCCTTCTGGCGTTAACACGACACGCTGCGCCCGGCGGTCCGTGGGGTCATCTTCGCGCCGCACAAGGTTGGCGCGTTCCAGTTGGTCTACAATCCGGGTAATGGTGCTTTTGACATACAGCAGATGATCGTGCAGTTCGATCAGACGATGCCCTTGTTCCGATGTCAGATAACGCAGCAGATTAAACTGCGGCAGCGTTAGATTTAGCGCCGCTAACAGACGGTGGTCGCCATCGTCTAACTGCACATAGATATTGTGTATCTGACGGTAGATCTGCTGTGGCTGCATGAATTGAATTATTTTTCAGTAAAGTTCTTTCAAGAACTGTTTCAACGGGGGGTATTCTAACACTTTCCTCAGCTTTGTCAACGCACATGTGTGGAAGATGAGAAGCCTTTTTTTGTGACAATTGTTACTTGTGAAAACATGCACAATCTGCTCGCTCGAAACTTAGTATAGAATAAGCATAATAAACTAATCAGGAGACTTGAATGGCGCTCACCGAATCGCAGCAACACGCATTGCGCCAATGGTGTACGGATGAGACCGCTTTTCGCAATCTGCTGGCGTTCGTTGAGTATCTGCTGACGCCAAAAGAGGTTGCGGCGCGCGCCACTGCTGAAGAACTGCACGAAACCGAAGCAAAGTACTACCAGTTGTTTGAACTGATTGCGGATGCGGTCTTTCTGATTGACAACGACACCGGGCGACTGCTGGAATGCAACGCTGCCGCCACGCTATTGTACGGCTATAGTCGCGAGGCGCTGCTGCAACTGCGCAACACCGACCTTTCTGCCCAACCGGACGAAACCCGCCGGATTACAACCACCGGGGCTGACTTTGTCCCCCTGCGCTATCACAAAAAGCAGGATGGTACGGTGTTTCCGGTCGAAATCACCGGACGCTTTTTCACCTGGCACGGGCGGCAGGTGCATATCGCCGTTATCCGCGATGTTACCCCGCGCCTGCGCGTTGAAGAACAACTGCGCGCCAGTGAACAGCGCTACCGGCTGCTGGCGGATCTGCTGCCTGTCGGGGTAGTGATTCACGCGCGCGGCATGATTCTGTTCGCCAACCAGATGGCGACGGGGCTGCTCGGCGCGGAAAGTCCGGCAGCGCTGATCGGGCAGTCCGTCGGGCGGTTCGTCCACCCGGATTACTGGCATACGGTGCTGCGGCGCATCGAAATGATGGAAGAATCCGGCACGCCTGCCCCACCGCTGGAACAGCAGTTCATCCGTGTTGACGGGAGCACGATCCAGGTAGAGGTAATGGGTGTGCCCTTCCCGTATGAAGATGATCGCGCCTCGCTGGTGGCGTTTCAGGACATCGGCGCGCGCAAACACAGCGAAAGGCAGGAGCTGGCGCTGGCAATGGAGCGGGAGCGCGTGGCGATCCTCGCGCACTTCATCCAGAGCGCCTCGCACGAGTTTCGCACGCCGCTGTCGGTCATCAACACCAGCCTGCACCTGCTGGAGCGGGTACAGGACGAGCACCAGCGTGCCCGCCACCGCGCGCGCATCGCCGAAGAGGTCAAGCGGCTGACAACCCTGCTCGAAGATATGCTGATGATGGCGCGGCTGGACAGCGCCATCACGTTTGAGGCAGACAACGTTAATGTGGTGCTGCTGCTGCGCGGGTTGATTGCGCTGTGGCGCGACGAAATCCAGCGTAAGCGCCTGCACGTGGACCTGGTGCTCCCCTACGGCAGTCTGCTGGAGGCGCGGGGGGATACAGACCTGCTGCGCCGCGCCCTGACCAGCCTGTTCAGCAACGCCATCCGCTATACGCCAGAGGGCGGCAGCATCACGCTGATGGCGACCCTCGACGCCGGGCAGATTATCATTGAAGTGCGCGATACTGGCGTGGGCATTGATGCCGCCACCCTGCCGCGCATTTTCGACAGCTTTTTCCGTGCCGATGAAGCACACAGCACGCCGGGTTTTGGGCTGGGGCTGCCTATCGCCCACAAGATTATTGACCAGCATGGCGGCAGAATCACTGTCGAAAGCCAGCCGGGCGAGGGCAGCGTGTTCCGCGTGCTGCTGCCTGCCGCACAGACAGCGCAAAATATGCAGTCTTGCGTGGGCGGCTGAGTCTGGCGGGCAGGGCGCTGCGGTCTATAATCAGGCGCATTGGCGCGGCTGTCCGGCGCATGACCTGCAAACAGGCTGCCGCATAAAGGCGGGCGCATAAAGGCGGTTGTATGATGAAAAAACGAGTGCTGTTGACGCTGCTCATGCTGGTGATTGTGCTTGCTGTGCTGGGATTGTTTGTGTTCACTGCCAGCGCCCCGCCGCTGTCCGATGTAGAACCGGGCAGCAGCGAAAGAACCCCGGAGTCAACGCCGGAAGCCAGCGCACAAGCAGGCGCGGCGGCACTGCCCTGTTTGTCCGGCAGCGCCGGAACCTGCCTGCTGTTCCCGACGATCAGCGGGCAGGCGATCAGCGGCGAGAGTTTTACCGCCCCGGCAGGCTT
>DAOTWP010000371.1:0-9754 GCA_034435675.1 Anaerolineae bacterium | reverse complement strand
ATTGGCGTATTGTTGACTGCAAAGCCCACCAGCGAACGCACCGGCGCAAACGCCAGCGGTGCGCCGTTCAGCGCCAGCGTCACGTCGCGCGTCAGGAAGTTTACATCGCCCTCGACCACATGATACAGCAGCACATTGCTGAGCGCGGCTGGGTCCGCCAGCAGCGCATCCAGCACACCCGCCGGCAGCGCCTCGAATGCCGCGTTGGTTGGCATGAACACCGTGTAGCGTGCTCTGCTGTCCAGTGTTTCGGTCAGCCCGGCGGCGTCCACTGCCGCAACAAACGTGGAGAAGTTCGGGTCTGCACTCGCCACATCAATGATGGTCACCGGGGGCGGCGGCGCCTGCGCAATGATCGTCTGCGGCGTCACGTCTTGCGGCAGCAGCACCGTGTCAATCACGTGGATGATGCCATTGGTCGCTTCAATATCGGCAGTGACCACCCGCGCCGTGCCGTTGAGCAGCAGTACGCCATCCTCCGCCAAACTCACGGCGATTTCGCTGCCCTGCAGGGTGGTGACAAATCCCACATATTGCAGCATATCGCTGCGCATCGGGAAATCCAGCGCATGATAACCCAGCAGCATCATCGTCAGCGGCGGATTGCGCAGCAGCGCGTCCAGCACATCCGCGCCTAATGCCTCGAAAGCAGCGTTGGTGGGTGCAAACACTGTCAGCGCGGCGGGCGCACTTGCCGTATCGACCAGTCCGGCGACCTCAATCGCCTCGGTGAGAATGCTGAACTGCGGGTCTGCGCTCACCAGTTCCCAGACTGTCCCCTGCGAGACGACTGCTGTGGCTTCTGCGCTTGTGGTGGCTTCCGCTGTCGCTTCAACGGTCGCTTCGGGGGCTGGGGTAGCTTCAGCAGTGGCTTCGGCACTCGCTTCAGCGACTGCCTCAGGTGTACCTTCGGGCATGGCTTCCTGCGTCAATTCTGGTTCAGCCGTTGGTTCAGCCGTTGGTTCGGTCGTTGTTTCTGTCACTGGCTGAGCCGCCTCTGACGTCATTTCGACTGCTGGTTGGGTTACTTCCAGCGTGCTTTCAGATACGGCTTCGGTGGCTTCTGCGCTGGCTTCAACTGCCGCCTGGGCTGCCTCCAGTGTCGCTTCGGGTGTCTCAACCGTCGGCGGAACTGTTGAAACAGCCGCGCCACCGCGCGGAGTCACGGTCATACGCACCAGCGTTGCGGTTGGCGTCGCTTCGCCAGTGCCGCAACCAGCGAGCAGCAGGCTCATCATAACGAACAGCAGGATAAAGCGTTTGCGCATCAAAGCACCCCCGCAGGATATGTCTGTTCAGGCTCAACATCAACTTGTCAAACGAGACTTAGCTTAACACTGAGACAGGCTTACACGCAACTATCCTATTGTGCGATGAACTGATGCAGCGAGGAGGAATCGTTGACAACGATGCCCTGCTTTTCGCGGTCAATGCGCTTAAGCAGACCGGTCAGCACATCTTTACCGCCCAACTCCACGAATATCTCAGCACCCGCCGTGATCATATTGCGCACAGAATCCGCCCACAGTACCGACTGCGTGACCTGCTGTTCCAGCGCAGCAGGGATTACCGCCGCACTGCCAAACGGCTGCGCGCTCACATTGCTGTAAACCAGGATTTTAGGAGTACTGAATTTTGCTGCTGCCAACAGCGGGCGCAGAGCATCAGCAGCATGCTGCATCAGCGGTGAATGCGCCGCTACACTTACCGCGAGCTTGATAGCGCGGCGAATACCTGCGTCCTGTGCCAGCTTCAGCGCCGTATCCAGTGCTGCTTCATCGCCGGATATCACAATCTGACCGGGGCAATTGTCATTAGCGACCACGACAATGGCATCGGCTGTGGACGCACGCGCACAGATTTCGCGCACCTGCGCGGGTTCGCCGCCCAGCAGCGCCGCCATTGCGCCCGGCTTTGCCCTGCCCGCCTCCTGCATTAACCGCGCACGTTCGCGCACAAGCCGCAGCCCGTCGGCAAAGTCCAGCGCCCCCGCTGCAATCAGCGCTGCGTATTCGCCCACACTGTGCCCGGCGACATATGCCGGCTGCACGTCAGGCAATTCGGATTGCAGCGCGCGCAGAGCGGCAATCCCGCTGACGACCATTGCCGGCTGCGTGTTGAGGGTATCGTTGAGAATATCTTCGGGACCTTCGAAGCACAGCGCCGAAAAACGCTCACCAAAGATCTCGTCTGCCTGTTCGAAAACGGTTCGCGCCGCAGGGTACTGGACAGCAAAGTCTTTGCCAATACCGACATACTGCGATCCCTGACCGGGGAACACCAACGCTGTCTTCGACCATTCAATCATTGCCTTGATCCTTCTTTATGACACACTGCTGAAAAATAACGCCGGTTTGAAATGGCACTCCTGCTGAGGATGCGAGGCTAAAGACAACGCTGACGTAATCACCTGATGGATCTATCGCCAAGCCGTGCCAGCGCGCTTCGCCCACTGCTGCCCGCTCCTGCAGTAGTTGACTACCGGGATGCCCATAACAAAAAGCCGCACAGTCTTACAGGCTGCACGGCTTTGTCCGCACGACGTTTTGAATGTTCATCACGCACAGCGCTGCGACATCGCGGCAACTAGTCTTCGACTTCCAGAACCGTTTCGCCACGGTATGTGCCACATTTGGGACAAATGTGATGCGCCACATGATACTCACCGCAGCTTTCGCAAATCACCAGATGCTTCAATGTCAGGGCATCATGTGTGCGGCGTTTATCGCGGCGTGTGCGCGAAAGTTTACGTTTTGGTAACGGACCCACACCAGTACTCCTTCACTTGCAAGGGGGCATCGTAGAACGCGCATTATACGGTCACGATAAACAAGGCGTCAAGACAGGGTTAAGCATCAGCAACATCTGGTCTGCAAGCCGCCCCCAAAAGCCGCTATACTTAAGATCAATTATATGAAGAAGTTAGCCACCGGCAATAAACTGCCAGCGAACCAACCGGTTCGTATGGTTTGCTTCACAATGTGGCGAATCGCATGCCTGATTTGCGAGCTAACAACTGAACTGCATGCAGATTGATGCTTCGAGGTCATTTAAGAAGTCAGGTTTCCTCGAAAGAGCGCGGCATACCTTGCCGCTACGACCGGGCTTTTCAAACGGCGTCTTAACCTGTTTAAAGTGCCCCAAAAGGGTATAGGATAGTATCCCTACTAGGGTATGTTTTGGCGTGAAAAGGGGTGGAGCGCGATGAAAAACAAACTTTATGTTACCAATCTTGCCGATAGTGCGGAACAAGAAGCACTATGGACGTTATTCAGCCAGCATGGCGACGTGCTGGGGATTGAGCAAGGGATTGACCAGCGCACGCAGCGGCGCTTTGCTATTGTTGAATTTGCTGCTGAAAAACAGGCAACCAAAGCAAACAACAGCCTCAACGGTCACCTGCTCGAAGGCAGGCGATTGGCAATCAGCACACCGGAGTTGGATCTGAACCGGGAAATGACCAGCAAACAGCGCAAAGCCGCCGAAGCAATTGCCGAAGCGTTGGGTGAAAAAGATGAGGTGCCTGTGCGTGAGATTCATGCGATTGTGCAGCTATGCGGCACCGCGTTTGCTGCTGCCATCGTCGAGGAAGCAAAACAGGTTTTCGCGGAAGAAGGTATTCCCACCAGCGACGGCAAGCGCAAACGCACACTGGGCGGCGTATTCTTTTATCTGGCGCGCTATCGCATGGCACAGCCCGCGTACAAGATCGTCTTTAATCGCAAAGGCAAAATGCCGCTGCCTGCCGAAGAAGAACTTCTGGAGACCGAAGGCTAAGCCAGGGCGGAGTAAGTGCAGGCTACAGCCCAGCAGCACCAGCGGGGCGCGAACGCTGCGCCCCACACGCCAAATCTGCCTTCGTTACCACCCACCTCAGGCATTTTCTGCAACTTCCAGCGCCAGATCGTGCAATGTCACTACAGCGTGCTCCAGATCGCGATCGTCCACCACAAATGAAATGCTGCATTCTGACGACCCCTGTGCAATTGCCAGCACATTCAGGCGTTTAGTGCCCATTGCTGTAAACACCCGCCCGGCAACCCCTGGCGTCCCGCGCATACCCGCGCCGACCACTGTTACAATGGCAATATCGCCGGTGACTTCCACGCTGTCCACATCGCGCCGCCGAATTTCCGCGCCGAGTTCTTCCTCGACCGCGCTTTTCACGGCACGGGCAGCATCGTCGCGCACGGTAAAGCAGAAGCTCTGCTCCGACGACGACTGGGAGATCATCAGAATGCTGGCGCCTGCCCGCGCGGTTGCCAGAAACGTGCGCCCGGCAATCCCCGGTACGCCCAGCATGCCTCTGCCGCTGACCGTCAGCATACTGACGCTGCGAATACTGGTCACTGCCTTGATTACTGTGTTGCTGGGGGCGCTTTCCGCTGAAATCAGCGTGCCAGGGTGCGCAGGATTAAACGTGTTGCGCACATACAGCGGAATCCCCAGATTCACAATTGGCTGCACGGTTTTGGGGTGCAGCACTTTTGCGCCATAAAATGCCAGTTCGCCCACTTCGGTATACGACACCTGCGACAGTACGCGCGCCCGTTTGTCCAGGCGCGGATCGGTGGTCATCACGCCATCCACATCCGTCCAGATAATCAGCTCATCGCTGTGAGTATATGCCGCAAAGATTGCCCCACTGAAATCGCTGCCGCCGCGCCCCAGTGTGGTAACATGATCATCGGGCGAAGCCCCCAGAAAGCCGGTAATCACCGGGGTCACACCGTCCGCCAGAATGGGCAGCAGACGATGGTTAATTCGCGCCTGCGTCTCTTCCCAATTGGGGTTGGCATCCTGATAATTGGCGTCCGTGCGCAAAAACTGTCCGGCATCGAATGCCTGTGCCTGCAAAGCGTGCTGGCGCATCGCAGCAGCCACCACGCGGCTGCTCATCCGCTCGCCAAACGAGACAATCGCATCAATGACCCGCGGGGTTGCTTCGCCCAGAATGTTAATCGCCTGACACAGTTCCAGGTGTTCGTCCAGCAGCTTGTTGATCTGCGTTATCGTTTGGGCACGCCCATCGCTGGCAGGCAGCAGCAGGTTGAGCGCTTCTTCGTGGCGGTCACGTAGTTTCTGTGACAGCGACATATACCCCCAGCGGTCGCCCTGTTTTGCCATCTCGACAGAGCGCAGCAGGTCATCGGTCACACCGCTCATTGCGGAGACGACCACGATTACACGCTGACCGTCGCTGACCGCTGCCTTGACAATGTCAACCACATTGCTGATGGCTTCTGGACTGCCAACGGATGTCCCGCCAAATTTCATGGTAATTGTACGCATGGTGAACCTCACTCTTTCTCAGGGTTAAAGACCGATGAAGCAGCAGCGGCAGACAACAAAAAAGCGTGTGGGAGGTTCCACACGCTTTCGGTTGCCCGCTTCAGTTATTCCGGCGACCTCACAGCACGCAGCGACCTCCCCGCAGATTGCGAGTGGTACCCATACCCATAGTGGTAGTAGTGCTGCTGCTGTTCAAAGCCAGAAAAATGAACATCGAATTTGCCTGAACTCAAGATGCGAATAGCGTAACGTCTTTGTGTGCCTGTGTCAAGCAGTTGCCGAAGGCAGGACAGGTTAAGAGTTGACGCGATAATCCTGCCGTATCCTTGCACCTAACATGTCAGGTTATAGGCTGCTTGAAGTCATAGATGCCATCGCGGACTGCCCAACGCAGCCCACTCTGCGTACAGACCAGCGAATCACCCTCACGTCGCAGCACAGCCCCGCTCCCTGGTGCGGCAAACAGCGCTTCGCGGTCATCCAGTGCGACGGCGGCATTGCCAGCGAATTCACCGCCTGCCACAGCCCGTACAAAAATGCTGGGCGATACATACAAGGGGGTGCGCTGGAGCAGGCTGTCAGCACGCACCAGCATCCCTGCTGGCAGCGCCCGTTTAAGCAGCCCCAACCGGAAGAACGACACCGGCACGCGCTGCTGCACGCTGAACCCGGCAGCAGTCAAAGCGTCGCCTATATAAGCCGGGTGAAAATCGAAATTGAGTTTGACGAACTCTACCGGTGCACGGTCATAGGGACTCCACTGCTGCCGCCGCAGGGCGTAGCGCAGCAGCGCCTTTAGATTGCGCTTGTTGGCATGCTCCAGAATGAAAACGCCACCAGGCGCCAGCACCCGCCGGATCCCCGCAAGCACAGCAGGAACATCGGCAAAATGGTGAATCACCCGGATCATCGTCGCACCGTCAAACACCCCGGCGGCGAAGGGCAGTTGATAGGCATCTGCCGCCACATAGATAAAGCGTTCATCGCCCAAACGTTCGCGTGCATACTGCAACTGCGAGAACGAATAATCCAGCAGCACCACCTGCCGGTACATCCTGTATTCATCGCTGATGCGCCCAAAGCCTGCGCCCAGTTCGAGGATGCGCTGCCCGTGCTCCGGCAGCAAGCGCCGCAGGGCAGCACGTTCCGCACCGTCCTCGTAAGTGCGTCCCTTGCCTTCCCAGAAATCGGTGCGATAGGTAGAACCCTCGTAATCACAGATTTCCGGCATTTCTTGCCGTGTCATTCGCGCCCCTTTATCCTGACATACTCGCTCACCCACCAGGCGAGATAATCCCCAGATCGCCTTCCTGCGGGGTTGGCGCTGCTGCTGGCTGTCCTCCGGTGTCTCCGGTGGGTGGGTTAGTCCCGCTCTCGCCTGTCTGTGGACCACCGGTAGCGGGCGCGCCCTGTGCTGGTGGCACGCCCGCCGCCTGCGCACGACTCGCCTGCACCACATTGCCCATGCTGCCATCATATGCCTGCTCGGGCACGCCCTGTGCACTCAGGTTTTGCTCCGCCTGTGCGTTGACTGCCGCCGGATCGCTGTCGCCAGCATAATATTCGGGGCGCAACCCTTCGTCCAGCGCGGGAATGCCTCCCAGCGGAATAATGCCCGTCGGCAGAGGGAGGTTTTCAGGCGGCACAGGTTCAAACAAATAGGGATAATTCAAGCCTGCGGTGATGGAGTAGCCGGGCCACGGGTTGCGGACATACTCCGGTTCATCCGAGAGTAAATCCGGCGGGTTGTCGGAGAACACCTGTCCGATGAAGCCGGGAACTTCGCCATAGTTTTCCGGCAGGTTATACAGCACGCGCACAATTGGCTCCAGCGTCAGCCGCAGGTTCTCTATCGGGTCGCGGAGCTGTGTCTGGTTCAGCGGGATGACCGCGCGCACCTGCAAGTCTACGGCAATCGAGTCGCGCACCGGCACAACCAGGCTCAGGCTGACCGGTAGTTCCGTCCCGGCAGGCAGAGTCAGGTTCACGACGGTGGGCACATTGTAGGCGTTGAGTCCCGGCAGATCAATCCGTGCCTGAATGCCGTTTAGCGGCACGTTTTCGGTCAGTATCACCACTGTCGTCGTATTCAGCGGTACATCCAGATTCACCGGAACGCGGGCATGCACCGGGATCGTCCAGTCAATGGTCGCATCGCTCAACCCCACAAAGCTGCTGTGCAGCCCGGTGAGCAGCGGCTCGGCGACATTATTCTTGATGTCAAACAGCAGCAGCGCCAGCACCAGCAGTACCACAACCAGCACAAGGTTTACGATGAACGAGAAAATCACCATAAACCGCCAGATGAATTTGCGTGTCGAACGCCACATAATGCCTACCCTTTGTGAGCGCGAAGTTACCGTGTGTCCACTATACACCAGCGGAAAAGGGGGAGCAAATAGAATTCAAACACCCTTGCGCCCGCATTGACGCAGTACAGCGCAGCGGTTAAGCGTCAACGCAGTGTGGCGAGCCGCTGCTTGATCTGCTGCACCGCCGCTTCTGCTTCCGTGTTGCAGTTATACAGCGCGCCCTTGCCCTGATAAAACACCCCCACGAGATACAGCCCCGGCGCATCCTTGATTTCACGGTTGGTTACATCATTGGAGTCTTTCGCCGGGTCGCGCAGGGGCCATTCATCTTTGCCGCGCGTCACCGGGAAATCGAGATAGTGGTACAGAGTGGGGCGATAGCCAGTTGCCAGTATAACTGTATCCAGTTCATGGACACTGCCATCCTGCAATTCGGCGCAGCGTCCATAGAAGCGCAGCGGCGCATCCACACAGCGCACCTGCCCGGCACGTACCGCGCGAATGAGTTCCGGTCCCCGTGCGGCGGCTGCCTGACTCACTGCGCCCGGCGCGGGGGTTTTGATTCCCACAGCAGACAGGTTGCGAAACTGCTGGCGCTCGACAATAGCGAGCAGACATTCGCCCCATGCGGTGGGCAGACGTTCCGCCAGCAGCATCCACAGGTGTTTGGGCAGCCCCAGCGGATAGCGCGGTTTGAGCGTGATTCCTGTACGCATCGCCAGCAGAACGGGATACGATGTCACACGCCCGATTTCCGGCGCGAGATCAACCCCGCTGGGACCATTGCCCACAAGCATCACGCGCTGCCCGCGAAACGGTTCAGCTCCATGATAGTCATGCGCATGCAGCACTGTGCCTTCAAAAGTGTTCAGTCCTTCAATGTCAGGCACATGGGGATTGCCAAAACGCCCGGTGGCGAGGATCACACACGGCACACGTTCGGTGCCCGCGCTGGTTTCTACCCGCCACAGAGCGTCGTCGCGGGCAACATGCGTTACACGGACGCCGAGCCGGATGTTAAACTGCCGCCGGGCGATGTAGCGTTCGAGATACTTGTGGTACTGCCTGCCTGTCGGGAAAATCCAGTAATGACGCGGCATGGGTGCATCCGGCAGGTGCGAGAACCATTTGGTTGTATTCAGGCGCAGCGACGGATACAGACTCGCCCATGTCGAAGCAATAACCGCCGCCTGATCCACGACGCGATAGCGAATCCCCGCGCGGTCTAAATAGTACGCGCAGGCGATACCCGCCGGACCTGCGCCAATCACCAACACTTCAAGCGAACCGTGTGCGTCTGCCTGCCCGGTCAATGCGGCACATCTCATCTCTCATCAGGGGGCGGATGTTGCTGTCGCCGGAGGTAAAGCCGTTGCCTGCACTGCGGGGTCGCCACCCCACAACGCCGTTGCTGTCTGGATGACAAACGGACGCAGACGGGTCGGCACTGCATCTACCGTCGCTGCAAACTGAGCTGCTTCCTGTGTGCTGCGCGGCAGATAGTCATCCACAAAAGCATTGATAGTGGCGATTTCCTGTGTCTCCACCTGCTCATACTCTTCTTCCGGGAAACCGACCAGCCCGGCAGTAATGCCCCACACTGCCAGCACAAACATACCGATAGCAACAAATGCCAGGATCGCTCCAACACGGCGGTTGCGGCGGCGCTGGCGCGGAGTCAGCACCTTCATCGGGAAGTGTGTATTGTTTTCTCCCAGTGTCCCCAGATATTCCAGCAGGGCGTCAAACTGATAGTTCTCGCTGAAATCGAGGTGGGGCAGATGGTCTAGCGGCTTCGGCAGAGCCGCGTTCTGCGTCAGAATCGGGACAATGTAATGCCCGGCGTCCAGTGCGGTAAAGACGGTATCCTGCACTGGCTTGTCCTGTGCATAACGCGGCGACACCAGCACCAGCAGCACCTGCTGCGCCGGGTCTGCCTGCGCGTTGATTTTGAGCCTGGCGCGGCTCAAATCCGCTTCCAATTGTTTTGCCAGCGTCGCGTTCTCGTCACCATACGTCAGAGTCAGCACTGTTAACGATTTCCTTTCAAAAGGCGTTACCCGGAAACATCCGAGGCGCGCACTGCATTAACAATATCCCAGCGTTCAAGATCACTCAATTCGCCCGCGCACGCAGGCAGTTCGCGCCAG
>DAOTWP010000370.1:0-19794 GCA_034435675.1 Anaerolineae bacterium | reverse complement strand
CTGCGGTTCGGTGCGGTGTGCCCCGTGCGGCAGAATCCCCAGGCAGCCGCAGAACACCAGCGGATTCGCCGTGTAGCCGGGGTGATAGTGAATGGCACCGTTTATGGTGGGAATGCCCATCTTGTTGCCGTAATCCTCAATGCCGCGCACAACGCCAGCAGCGACACGACGCGGGTGCAGCACCCCGGCAGGCAGGGCGGTGTAGGGCATGTCCGGCAGCCCAAAGCAGAGCACATCGGTGTTGGCAATCGGGCGGGCGCTGACGCCCAGCACATCGCGGATCACCCCGCCGACGCCGGTATTCGCCCCGCCGAAGGGTTCGATTGCTGACGGGCGGTTGTGCGTTTCGACCTTAAACGCCAGATCATAGCGTTCATCGAAAGCAATGATACCCGCGTTATCCACAAAAGCGGAGCGCACCCACGCTTTATTGACCTGTTCGGTTGCCGCGCGGATATAGGTCTTGAGGATGCCGTCAATCTGCTGCGTCTGCCCGTCCGGTCCGGTGTAGTCCACCAGCGCCTTGAAAGTCTTGTGAACGCAGTGTTCGCTCCAGGTCTGCGCCAGCATTTCCAGTTCAGCGTCGGTCGGGTCACGCCCCAGCGCGGCGTAGTAAGCGCGGATGGCGCGCATTTCGTCTGCATCCAGCGACAGGCGGCGCGCCTTGCTCAACGCTAACAGCGCAGCGTCGTCAAGGTCGCGAATTGGGATGATTTCGACTACGGCGTTCACCGGGTCAGGGGTGACAAACGGCGGCGTAATCGGCGTGTCGAGCGTGTAACGCTGGACGACAGGGTTGGCGAACACCTCTGCGGACAGGCGCTGAAGATCCTCTGCTGACAGATCGCCCCACAGCAGAAAACGCTGCCCCGTTGCCGCCTGCTGAAGTTCCGTGATGCCCAGTAAGTGCGCCGTATGGATCAGGCTGGCGGCTGCCGGGTCGGTCACGCCGGGGAGGAAAGTTACGTCCACACTGTGACTGAAATCATCTTCGACGAAAAACTCGCGCGTCGAGGTATCCAGTTCTGCGCCGATGACGCCCACTGCGAAATACTCGGTGACCGGGTCGGCAAGCAGCGTGCGGCTGAGCTGATCCATGGCTCCCCGCGTCAGATAGCCCTGCAGGAAGAACAACCGCCGCACACGGCAGTCGGTGAGTCCGGTAATGCCCATATGCGCAGCAGCAGCCATCAGCCACGCGGCGGTTTCCGGGTTACGCTGGCGGATTTCGACACGATATGACACTTGCAGCGGCGCGCTAGGGGGTGTTCCGGATGACACGTCAGGCACTTCCTTCCTTGCACATCTCACACTCGTCGTGAGGTCGGCTATCCAGGGGTGAGGATCAAAACGGTAATCCTGTGTTGATGCCGGTTATGTTGAGTCAAGCGCTGGCACGGGATTCCTGCTGGCGCACAGGCAGCAAACAATGCCCAGTTGGCGGGCGGCGTAGTCCTGCTCTCAAGAGGTATTGTATTGTAGGGTGGGGCTGGCGACAAATCAAGCGCAGGCGGGTGGTTTTTCAGTAAGGGCAGGAGAATTGTCGCGCTTGCCCGTTGAACTCTCTCCCAAGTTGCGCCACAATCGACTGTATGCGTTTGCATAGCTATGGAGCACAAGACGAATGAGCAGAATGGAACACGCTCACGAAAGTCAGAACCAGTATGCGCGGCACAGTCTCGATCCGATTTTCAAGCCGCGCAGTGTCGCAGTTATCGGCGCAACTGAAAAGGCGGGCAGCGTTGGGCGCACAATTCTGTGGAATCTCATCAGCAATCCCTTTGGCGGTACCGTTTATCCGGTAAATCCGAATCGGCAAAGCATCCTGGGGGTACGCGCTTATCCGACAATCCGCGATGTACCCGATCAGATTGATCTGGCGGTAATTGTCACCCCGGCAAAGATGGTTCCGGGATTGGTTGAGGAGTGTGTTGCGCTGGGGATTCCCGGCTGCATCATCATCTCTGCCGGTTTTAAGGAAATCGGGGAAGCCGGCGTGGCGCTGGAACAGCAGATTATGAACACTGCGCAGGGCAAAATGCGCATTATCGGTCCGAACTGTCTGGGGGTAATGAATCCGCTGAATGGGCTGAATGCCACTTTCGCGGGGGCAATGGCGCGTTCCGGCAGTGTAGGGTTTATCAGCCAGAGTGGCGCACTGTGTACGTCGGTACTGGACTGGAGTTTCCAGGAAAATGTTGGTTTCAGCGCCTTTATCTCGATTGGCTCAATGCTGGATGTGGGCTGGGGCGACCTGATCTACTATCTGGGTGAGGATGAAAACACGCGCAGCATCGTGATCTATATGGAGTCGGTGGGCGATGCGCGCTCGTTCCTGTCCGCCGCGCGAGAAGTGGCGCTGCGCAAGCCGATTATCGTGATTAAAGCCGGGCGCACCGAAGCTGCCGCCCATGCCGCTGCCAGCCATACCGGCGCGCTGACCGGCAGCGATGAGGTGCTGGAAGCCGCGTTCCGGCGCGTGGGCGTGCTGCGCGTGGACAAGATTTCCGACATCTTCTATACCTCCGAAGTGTTCGCCAAACAGCCGCACGCCAAAGGCAAACGCCTGACCATTCTGACCAACGCCGGGGGTCCCGGGGTGCTGACTACCGACTCACTGATCGGTGACGGCGGCGAACTGGCGGAACTGAGTGAGGAAACGGTTGAGGCGCTGAACAAAATCCTGCCGGAACACTGGAGCCACAGCAATCCGATTGACATCCTTGGCGATGCTGGACCAGAGCGTTATGCACAGGCGCTGGAAATTGCCGCGAAAGACCCTAACAGCGATGGTCTGCTGGTGATTCTGACCCCGCAGGCGATGAGCGACCCGACACGCACGGCAGAAAAACTGAAAGATTACGCTGACCTGGGCGGCAAGCCGCTGCTGGCAAGCTGGATGGGCGGCGCGGAAATCGCCGCTGGAGACCGCATCCTGAATCAAGCGAACATCCCCACTTTCCAGTATCCCGACACGGCGGTGCGGCTGTTCAACTACATGTGGCGCTACAACTACAACCTGCGCGGCATCTACGAAACACCGATCAAGCCGGTTGCCACTGAGGAAGAAATTCTGATTCGTCAGCGTGTAACCGACATCATCGCAACGGCGCGGGCAACCGGGCGGACGATCCTCACCGAGTACGAGTCCAAGCAGGTGCTTGCCGCCTATGGTATCCCGACGAATATGCTGATTGTCGCCTACAATGCTGAGGAAGCTGCTGCCGCAGCCGCCGAAATCGGCTACCCGGTGGTGCTCAAGCTGCACTCCGAAACGCTGACCCACAAAACGGATGTCGGCGGCGTAAAGCTGAATCTCGGCGATGCTGATGCAGTACGGCAGGCATACCAAGAGATGCAGGCGTCAGTAACGGAGAAGGCGGGCGCAGAGCATTTTCTGGGCGTCACCGTACAGCCGATGGCAAAACTGGACGGCTATGAAATCATCATCGGCAGCAGCATTGACCCGCAGTTTGGTCCGGTGGTGCTGTTTGGCATGGGCGGCACACTGGTGGAGGTGTTCAGGGATCGTTCGCTGGCGCTGCCGCCGCTGAATACCACACTGGCACGGCGCATGATGGAACAGACCAAAATCTACAAGGCGCTGCAAGGCGTGCGCGGGCGCAGATCCGTTGATATGGACGCGCTGGAAGAAATCATGGTGCGGTTCAGCCAGTTGGTTGCCGAACAGCGTTGGATAAAAGAAATGGACATCAATCCACTGCTTGCTTCTGAAGACCGGCTCATTGCACTGGATGCACGTGTGGTCCTGTTCCCGTCGGACATGCCCGAAAGCCAACTGCCCAGGCTGGCGATTCGCCCGTATCCGGTGGACTATGCGCGCCCATACACGATGCGCGATAATACGGAAGTGATGATCCGCCCGATTCGTCCCGAAGACGAACCGCTGGCAGTGAAGTTCCATGAGTCGCTGTCTGAACGCAGCGTTTATCTGCGCTACTTCTACCCGATGAAGCTGAGCCAGCGGATTTCGCATGAACGGCTGTCGCGGCTGAGCTTCATTGACTATGACCGCGAAATGGCACTGGTGGTTATCCGCGAAGATCCCGAAACGGGCAAGGACGAAATGCTGGCAGTTGGACGCCTGACCCGCACGCATGTGCCGGGCGAAGCGGAGTTCGCCGTACTGGTGGCAGACCATGCACAACGGCAGGGGCTGGGTGCTGAACTGCTGCGGCGGCTGGTGGACGTCGGTCGGCATGAAAAAATGAAGCATATCTTCGGTTTCATTCTGCCGGAAAATGACTACATGATCGTCATCAGCGAGAAATTGGGCTTCGAAATTCGTCGCTCGTTGGACAGCAACGTCCTGCGCGCGGGGATTGACCTGTAAGACCGGTATGTGCAGGATGGGGCAGCCAACCCGCCCCATCCTGCATGGTCCTGTGCTGTATGCACTGGCTGGTGGTCAGAACAGGCTCATCTGCTGCGGCGGTGTGTCTGGTTTCGTCCTGAGGGGTTTGGGCGTGCGCAGGTGGCGCGTTTTGAGCCATTCCTCCGGTGGACCGTCCCAGCCGAAACGGTTGAAATCCACGCGATCCTTGCCATCAAAGACGACATTTTCCTGTGCCAGTCGTTCGCGCTGCAAAGTATGGGCGCGGGTGTCCGGCGGCAGACTGATGCCCCCCTTGCTGTTGATCACCCGCCACCAGGGAACCGTTGCTTCGTCCTTGAATGAAACGGCGTTCATTGCCTTGCCGACCCACTGCGCGCCAAAACGCTCATAGAGCAGCGTGTCCACACCGGCGGGTGCCGGGATGATTGAGGCGATTTGCCCGAAGGTAGTCACCTGCCCACGCGGCACCTGCTGGACAATTTCCCAGACCGTCTGGTTGAATACAGGCACATCCGGCGGGTTTTGCATTGTGCACGCCTTTCTGACTACACTTTGCCAGCAGAAGAAGCACAGGTTTCGATTGGAGCTGTTGTGTAGCAAGGATTATACCTGCCATCGTTGTTGAGGAGAATGCAGTGCAATATCCGGAAATCGAGCAGCAGATTACGTTCCTATATACCCGCGATTTAGTTGCTACGGCGCACTTCTACGAGCAGGTGATCGGGCTGAGGCTGTGGCGCGATCAGGGGGCATGTCGTATCTACAGCGTCGCGCCGGGCGCGCTGGTGGGCTTCTGCCAGCGAACAGACGCCGCCGAACGGCACGATGACATCATTTTCACACTGGTGACACCCGATGTAGACGGCTGGTATCAGGCGCTGCAAGCGAAGGGCATGGTGTTCGAGAAAGCGCCGCAGGTGAACTCCCAATACAACATCTATCACTGCTTCCTGCGCGATCCGAACGGCTATCTGATCGAGATTCAGCGATTTATGTAACGCGAGGAGTGGCAAGAAATGGGGGCGACATCTGCCGCCCCCGGATGCCGGGCTACTTGCCCAGCCGTTTTTTGAGTTCCGCCGTCAGCGCCGGGACGATTTTGTACACATCCCCAACGACGCCGTAGCGCGCCATTTTGAAGATCGGTGCTTCCGCATCCTTGTTGATGGCGACAATCACTTTGCTGCTGCGCATGCCTGCCTGATGCTGAATGGCGCCGGAAATCGCGCAGGCGATGTACAGATCAGGGCTGACAACCTTACCGGTCTGCCCGACCTGATGTACATAGGGGATGTAGCCCGCGTCCACTGCCGCGCGGCTTGCGCCAAGGGCTGCGCCGAGGGTGTCTGCCAACGGCTTGAGTACATTGTCGAAGCCATCCTGCGCTTTCCAGACGGTGGCATCTTCAACGCCAGCCGGGGCGTCTGCCGGGTTGTTCGCCAAGCCACGCCCGCCGCTGACGATGATCGCCGCGTCGGTGAGGTTGACCTTGCCTTTTTCTTCTTCGAAGCTCGCCACTTTGGTGGCAATCGCGTCTTCTGCCAGCACGGGAGCAACCGCCGTCACGTTGACTGCCGCGCCTGCGTTGTACTCGTTAGCTTTGAAGGCGCGCCCACGAATGGTGATGAAGGTTGTGCCTGCGCCGCTGCTGGCAGCTTCGCTGAGCAGCTTACCGGCATAGACCGGGCGCACCACCTTAACCACGCCGCCGTCCACGCTCAGTTCGGTGACATCCGAAAGCATGCCGCTGTCGGTATCAGCAGCAGAGGCAGCGAGCAGTTCGCGCCCCAGGCTGGTGGCGACGGCAAGCACCACTTTGGGCGCGTTGTCTTGCACCAGCTTGCTGAGCAGTGCCGCGTAGGGTTCAACGCGGAACTGGCTGAGCGTGGCGTCTTCACAGGTAAGGACTGCCGCTGCGCCATATTTGCCCGCTTCTGCGGCAATGCTGCTGGCGTTGGGACCAAAAACCAGCGCGGTCAGCGGCACGCCCAGTGCGTCGGCAATCAGCTTGCCTGCGCCGAGCGCTTCCCAACTGGTCGGTGCGGCAGCACCGTTGAACGTTTCGATCCAGACGTAAACGGCACTCACAGGACTTTCTCCTCCAGCAGTTTGTCTACCAGTTGAACAGCGATGGCTTCGGGGCTATCGCCGCTGATCATGATGGTTTCCACATTACGCACGGGCAGATTTTTCAGGGCGTTGATGGTGACTTTTGGAGCGGGCAGGCTGACGCCTAGATCGGCGGCACTCCACACCGGGATGGTCGCTTTTGAGGCTTTGCGGATGCCGATGAACGACGGGTAGCGCGGTTCGTTGATTTCTTTGGTGACGGCAAGCACGGCAGGCAGCTTGCTGGTGACGACCTGTTTGCCCTGCTCCAGCATGCGCTCGACCTTGATGGTCTTGGCGGCAAAGTCCACTTCCAGAATTTTGGAGACGCTGCTGAGCATCGTCCAGCCGAGTTTGCGGGCAATCTGGAAGTTGTGCTGGTCTGTGCCGACATCGATACTTTCTTTGCCGAGGATGAGCAGATCAACATCACCGAGTTTGTTGACCGCCGCTGCCGCGAGCGTGGCATAGTGCAGGCTGTCGCGTTCGTCAACCGTGTCATCATACACACGGATCGCTTCGTCCAGCCCCATCGCAAGGCTGTGCTTCAGCGCTTCGTTGTGCATTTCCGGTCCGATGGCGATGACGGTGGCTTTGCCGCCCGCATTTTTCGCCTGCACAATGGCTTCTTCCAGCGCATATTCATCCCAGGGATTGACCACCGTAGCGGCGTCACCCCAGGTTATGCTGGCGTTTGCCGTGACTTCGACTTTGGCAGCGGTATCCGGCGTGCTGCGAGTAAAAACGACTGCGTGCAAGGGACTACCTCCTCAATAGTTAAAGCTTATTGAGCCTAATCTACAGTACTGACACAAGGATTGTGCAACTTGGCACATATTTTACCGCTGAATGGCATAAAAATCGAACCCGGATTTGATTTTTTCCGATAATGAATGTGGCTGCCAATGCGGTTTATCGCGCTGTGCGCTGCTCGACCAATTCCCTTTGCGGCGCTTTTCGCTCCCGGTTCCGTCCAATGGCGGATACGCCCATGTTTAGATGTGTAGTAAAATAAGATTAGATTGACCTAAATATGTGGTAACAAGGAGGCTGCGATGCTGTCTGTGGAGCGTATTCTGCTTGATGGGGCGCTGCTCACGCTGGTGATGAGCGTCATGATTGTGCTTTCGCTGCTGGTTAATCCGCGCATCTGGCTGCACGATTATCCGGCGGCAATCCGCGAGCTTGCGCCGCCGCTGAGCGCCGGGGAGAAGCGGCAGCAGCGGGTCTTCATGATCCCGTTTCTGCTGGGGTTTGTGCTCGTGCCATTTCTGTCCACGCGCGCGTTCGTCATGGGCGCAGGCGATGGTGTGACTTTCTTGGGCACCTTCCTGCACGCCTTCGCGCTGTTTAACATCTTCAATCTGTTCGACGCGCTGGTGATTGACTGGCTGTGGCTGGGGCTGCTGCACCCGCGTTTCGCGCTGATCCCTGAAGCATGGGGACGCCGTGATCTGCTGCTGGATTACCGCAAGCTGGTGACCGACTGGCTGAAGGGCATCGGCTTCTGCGCGGTGGGCGGGCTGCTGGTCGCAGGCGTGACGCTGCTGGTCGTGTAGCGGCAGGCTGGGCAAGCAGGCAGGACAGTGGGCATCCTGCGGGATGCCCCTTACGGAGCAGTGCCTCGTGCGCCCTCCTCTTTTGTCCTACTGCTTTAACCCTCTCCGTCGAACGGCTGAGCAAATATCCATCCTGCTGCGGGCGAACCTGAAGCGCAAGCCGCCTATGCTTATCCACAGTGACCCTGCATCCTGCGCAGGTAGACCTGTCTACCGGCACCGGCATGCGCGCTGACCCGCGCAGCGTTTGCTGGCGGGGATGCAGTAACCTGCACGACTAACTCTAAAGGAGCAATTCAACCATGAAGCGAATTTTCACCGTGCTACTGGCAGCCGCCCTGCTGCTGATCCCCACAGTGGGCACGCAGGCGCAGGACATGGGCGTGGTGGTGCGCAGCACCTACTTTATCGCGGCGGACGAAAACGGCGTTCAGCAGGTCTACCAACTGCTGCTTGACGGGCAGAGCCAGCCGCGCCAGATCACCCGCGCCGCGAGCGATGTGGTCACGTTTGACGCCGCCTACGACGGGCTGGCAATCGCCTATGTCAGCGGCGGGAAGTTGTGGTTGCAGCCGCTGCACACAGAAGCGGCAGAAGCGCTTGCCACACTGACCGCGACGATGTTCTTCAGCAGTCCCGTATTCAGCCATGATAGTGAGTATATCGCCTATGCCGACAACGGCATCTGGCTGGTGGACCTCGCCAGCCGCGAAACCCGCCAACTGCTGACTGACGTGCCCCTGCTGCCCGATGGCAGCAACATGGCAGAGATGCGCAGCTATGAACCCAAAATGTTCCTGCGCGGGGCAGACGGCAGGGCGGCAAAACTGGTGGTGGATGTGGGCATCTGGGAGTGGAACGGCGAAGGCATCGTTGATCTGGCAACCGGGGCACTGCAACTGCTGGATGGTCAGCAGCACAGCAATCTGCTGCCGCTCTACGGCGACCGCGTGCTGGTTTATGGCAACAGCGGTGTTGGCGGCGACCCCGCGCTGCGCTTTGCTGACAGCCTCGACGCCATCAACAACTCCCGCGAGGTGCTGCGCTTCAGCGATCTGACGCCCGAAACACTGTTCGCCCAGCAGGCAGTCGAAATCTTCCCCGGTGTGGTACGTGTCTTTGGCGAATCGCTGCTGAACGCGCCCGAAGAAATCAACTTCTTCTATGTGGATGTCAACCTGATGGAGAGCACGGTCGGCGCGGTGCAGTTTGTGCGCCTGCCGCAGAGCACCACTGGCAGCACCGTTGCCGGGCGGTTGTCGCCTGATGGCAGCATCCTGCCGGTCTATGTGGATGCCATCTACACGGAATTCGGGACGGTCTTCGGCACGCTCAGTCTGGTGGATCTGACCACCGGCGAAACGATCAGCGCCGCCTTCCCGGACGCCGTCGGCATCTTCCGCTGGCAGCGGTGAGCACAGCATTCAAGGCAGCATGCGGTCAGGGGCACGCCAGCGCAGTGCCCTGACTGCACCGCACGCAAACGTCACGACGCAGCAGGGGACAACCGGGGAGGTTTGTCCCCTGTTTGATTCGGCACTGCACCCGCGATATGCGAGCACGCCCCCTGCGCCTGAACGCCCGTTGGGAAAAGCGCTCCTGTGCCGTATAATGAACGTACAGTCTATCCGTAAAATCACCAAGCCAGGCGCGGCGTGCCGCGCCCCTACTGACTGCTCGGATAGCGACTTAATGCAAGCGGTTTGCCAATGCGCAGAAGACTGATGGAACGTGAAATCTGACGGCATGCAGTATGAACGCCTTGTGCGCTGGGCGCAGCAGGTGTGGCAGCAGCGCTCCCCCGGACAACCCTATACCAGCATCTGGGCGTCTTCGGAGTGCAGCAATATGGTCGCTCAGCAGCAGATCAAGCCGGGTCGCCGCCTGAAGGGCAAGGTGCGCTATGAGGGCATCGAAGCGCTGGACTGCCCGGTGATCACGCCGATCAGCGATTATGGCACGCGCGGCAAAAAACAGGTGCTGACCAGTTCTTCCGGCGCCTATGCGTTTCGCTTCAGCACTGACGATGACCCTGACCCCTTCGAGGTGCTGTACGTCAGTTCCTATTTTGACGATGATGTGCAGGATCTGACGGCGATAGCGCTGGTGCCGGTGGACAAGCTGGAAGCGTGGGCGGCATTCGAGATGGCGTGTTCACGCGCCGTGCGCCCGCGCATCCGCCGCCGCCGTGATGTCTATATCATTGGCGGGACAGATGCTTTCTTCGACCCTACGGTGGATTGGGAAGATGTGATCCTGCCGGACGAACTCAAGCGCGACCTGCTGGAAGACATCGAGGCGTTTTTCGAGAAAGGTGTCAGCATCTACCGGCAGTTGAAGCTCGCGCCGTTTCGTAAGCTGCTGCTGGCGGGTTTGCCCGGCACCGGCAAGACGATGCTCTGCGCGGCGCTGGCAAAACGCGCGATCCGGCAGGGGCGCATTGTGGTTTACGTGTCCGGGGCGGATCGGGACGGCGCATCCTTCGAGAAGATTCAACGGGCGTTCCAGGCTGTTGCCGCCGCGCGTTACCCCACGGTGCTGATCGTCGAAGAACTGGACGCTTACCTGCGCAGCGATGACAAGGCGCGCATTCTGAATATCCTCGACGGGGTGGAATCGCCCAATAATCCGCAGGGATCGCTGCTGCTGGCGACGACCAACTACCCCGAAGCGATTGATGAGCGCATCAGCAAACGCCCCGGCAGGCTGGATCGCATCTTTGTTATCCCGACCATTCAGGATGATGAGCAGGCGGAGCGCATGCTGCGGCATTATATGGCGGAGCAGTGGAAAGACGATCATCTGCGCGTCATCCCCGACCTGCTCGACCAGCCAGGCGCATTCGTGCGTGAGGTGGCGCTGCATGCGCGCATGCTGGCAGCGCACGCCCACAGCACGCAGGTGACGCCGGAACTACTGGAGCAGTCGGTCAACAGCCTCAAGCACCAACTGCGCACAGACCACGATTTCCTGGCGCAGCGCAAACCGCTGGGGCTGGTGGGCAGCAGCCGACGGGGCAGTTCACCCTACCGGCGCTGAGCCTGCGGGGTCACGGCGCATGCCACGCGATGCCGATGTCCGGCTCACGCGGGCGCAGGATGATGTAATTGAAGCCGTTCATCTGCACTTCCTCGGTGGGCGCATAATTTTCCGCGATCGCGACCAGCACCCGCTGGGGATAGAACTGTGCCCGCAGGATAATCAGCCCGAATTCGCGCCGTTCGAGCATGCCGATCAGTTCACCGCCGTCATACAGCCCCTTCAGATCAAGGTTCAGGAGCTGCGTGGGGTTGCCGATAATGCCGCGTCCCGCTTGCAGCGTGAACCCGGCGTCCTCGCTCATCACCGGCGTAGGCACTGCCTGCACCAGCGCAACAATCTGCCAGCCCGCGTCAATGTCTGCCTGGGTGACCCAGTGCCCGATGTCGGCATAACCGCCGGGGAACTGCCCATCCTGCGTGCGCGCACTGTCGTAGAAGCCATTGCGGGCGTTGGGTGTCACGCCGAGCAGCGCGGCGACCTCGCGGAACACCGGCGCGTCGGTGGGCAGATGCAGCACCGCCCGCCCGTAGCCAAGCAGCAGCAGCGGCACCAGCAGCAGCGCGGCTGCCGCGAATGCCCGGTTATAACGCCGCAGCGGGGCGATCAGGCGGCGGGTGTAGACGCTGTCGGGAAAGCTCCAGGTACCCTGTACACTGCGGCTGAAAAAGATGCCGCTGAGGATGCACGCGGCGGCGATGGACGTGGCGAAATAGCTGTCGCCCGCACCCCACGCGCCGGATGCCGCGCCGTTGATGCCCGCCGCCAGCAGAAACCACAGCGCATACAGCGACATGCGGTCAAAGTAGAGTTCGTAGAGCAGCAGCAGCAGCGCCGGAACCAGCAAAAAGCCATGCAGCGCGACCCACTGGCGCGCCAGCGCAATCGTCTGCTGCACATCAAGCTGGTTGACATTGGCAAGAATCGCCTGCCGCCACCACTGCCCCTCGGTTGCCAGGGTCATCCAGACGAAGATGCCCACGCCGACAGCAGCCGCAAAACTGCCCCAGACCAGCGCGCGGCGCGGGCTGCGCAGCAGCAGGAACAGCCCGACAGCAAGCGCGGTCACAGCGGCAAGCTGCTTGGTGTACCCGGCGGCGACGACCAGCAGCAGTCCCCAGAACAACGCGCGGCGGCGCAGGCGCGGCTCACCGATTTCGTTGGCGCCTGCCAGCAGCACGACTGCCAGCGTTTCAAACATGACCATTGTGGCGTGCTGGCGGAACAGCGGTCCAATGTGGTAGACCGTATTGGACGCTAGATAACACAGCGCGGCGATGGTGGCAAGCAGCAGATGCCCTTTCCCGGCGCGGCGCTGCCCATCACGGTAGACGGCGAAGGCAATCGCGGCGGCGGTGATGCATGTGCCCAGAAAGCCCAGCAGCCGCCCGTACCAGTACGCCGGACCAAACAGCCAGACCAGCGGCGCGGCGATGACATGAAACAGCGGCGGGTAATTGCTGGAATAAAACGGGAAGACTTCGGTATCGCGGTAGGGGAATTCAAAACGGCTGAAAAAGACTGTGTCCACCAGCTCAAAGCCTTCGCCCTGATCGTAGTCGAACGGGAAGTTTATCAGGTTGATGGCATAGGCGGCATACACGGCAAAGTAGAACAGCATCACGACCAGCGCGGCGGCAAGCAGCAGGCGGTGTGCCAGCCGCAGCGCACGCGGGGCAGCGGGCATGGGCGTGGGGGCAGGTGGGGCAGCGGTCATCATGCCGGTTGGTCCTTCAGCGGCAGCAGCGTCAGCCCCAGTAGCGCCAGCAGCAGGCAGACCAGCAGGGCGAGCTGCTGCGCAGGCCCAATGCCGCCCTCGCGCCCCACGTCGAGGATGTCAATGCCCAGGATGCCCACAAAGCCCAGCAGCCCGACCAGCAGCAGCAGCCCGCCAAGCTGCCGTTTGGTCAGCACAAACTGCTCGCTGAACACCGCGCCTATCCAGCGCCGAAAGTATCGCCCTGCTCGTGCCATGCTTTTGCCGTCCCGTGCTCCCTGCCGTTAACGGGTCAAAGTATAGCATAGCAGTTTGTGCGGGGTGACTATTTGTTTCTGTAAATGATCGTGTTATGCTTTGGCGTCGGCACGGAAACCACAATACCCTCTGGCTGAAGGAACTGCTTTCCTATGATGAAGACACATAACTGCGGCGAACTGCGCCCGGAACACGCAGGACAAACGGTGACACTGGCGGGCTGGGTCAACCGCCGGCGCGATCAGGGCGGCTTGATCTTTATTGACCTGCGCGACCGCTGGGGCATCACGCAGGTGGTCATTGACCAGGCACAAACCCCCGACGCCCACGCGGCAGCAAGTGATGCCCGCAGCGAATATGTGCTGCAAGTGCGCGGCGTGGTGCGCCAGCGCCCTGCCGGGGCGGAAAACCCCGAACTTGAGACCGGGCAGATTGATGTCATTGCGCAGGACCTGGCGCTGCTCAACGCCTCCAAAGTGCCGCCGTTTTACATCAACCGCGAGGAAAAGATTGACGAGGCAGTGCGCATGCAGTACCGCTACCTTGACCTGCGCCGCCCGCGTATGCAGCAGAATATGGTTCTGCGCCACCGCGTGATCAAGTTCATCCGCGATTATATGGACGAGCACGGCTTTGTCGAAATCGAAACGCCGATTCTGTTCAAGACCACGCCGGAAGGCGCGCGCGACTTTCTCGTCCCCAGCCGCCTGATGCCCGGCAAATTCTATGCGCTGCCGCAAAGCCCGCAGCAGCTCAAGCAGTTGTTGATGGTGGCAGGCTATGAGCGCTACTTCCAGATCGCGCGCTGCTTCCGTGACGAAGACCTGCGCGGCGACCGCCAGTTGGAATTTACTCAGCTTGATGTGGAGATGAGCTTTGTCGAGCGCGAAGATGTGATGACCTATATGGAAGGGCTGATGCAGGGGCTGGTGGATGCCATTGCGCCGGAGCGCCAACTGCTCGGCAAGCCATTCCCGCGCCTGACGTACACTGAAGCGATGGAGCAGTACGGCAGTGACCGCCCCGACCTGCGTTTTGGGCTGGCGGCAGTGGATGTCAGCGACATTGCCGGTAAAAGCGCCTTCCCGATCTTCCAGAGCAATGCTGCCGAGGGCAAGCCGGTTAAGGTCATTCGCGCGCCGAAGCTGGGCGAACAGAACAACACGCAGCTCCGTAAGCTGAGCGGCGAGTTGGAAGCGCTTGCCCGCAGCGCCGGGGCAAAAGGACTGGCGTGGATGGCGCTGCCCGTTGAAGAAGCGGGTGAGGTCAAGGGACCCATCGGCAAATACTTCACGGTGGAGCAGAAGCTGGCGCTGTTCGAGCGTATTGGCGCACAGCCGGGCGACCTGCTGCTGTTTATCTCGGACACGCGCCCGGTGGTCTATGCCGTGACGGACGCGCTGCGCGGGCATCTGGCAGATTTGCTCGACCTGCGCGACCCGGACATGCTGGCGTTCGCGTGGGTGATCGATTTCCCGATGTTCTACTGGGATGCGGAACACCAGCGCTGGGATCCCTCGCAGCACCTGTTTACCGCGCCTATGCCGGAAGACCTGCCGCTGCTGGAAAGCGACCCCGGCAAGGCACGCGGTTCACAGTATGACCTGGTCTGCAACGGTTACGAGGTCGGTGGGGGCAGCATCCGCATTCACCGCCGCGATGTGCAGGAAAAGATTTTCCCGCTGATCGGGCAGGACATGGACAGTGCCCGTGAACAGTTCGGGCACATGCTCGAAGCGTTCGAGTACGGCGTGCCCCCGCATGGCGGCATGGCGTGGGGGCTGGACCGACTGGCGATGCTTTTTGCCGGTGCGCCGAACATCCGCGAAGTGATCGCCTTCCCCAAGACACAGCAGGGTGCAGACGCGATGGCACATGCCCCGTCGGAAGTGTTCCCTGAACAGCTTGAGGAACTGCACATCCGTGTAGTGCTGCCCAAACAGGAAACCGAACAGAAGCCGGAAGCACAGAAGTCCGAAGCGCAACCGGACGGGCAGTAAAGCCAGTCGCGCAGAGGTCATGCGGCGGGAAGATTCGCATTGTATTCAATTTTGCAGAGTACACAGAAGGATAGAAGCCGGTTTCTTCGTGCCATCTGTGCCTTTGTAGTGAAACGATCTATACGGCATTTGCGGTGGTCATTTGACCCAAAATCCGACTGCCCCCGCCGAACACAGGCTTTACAGCCGTGCATTCGTGCGCTATAAAAGGCATAACCTGCTGTGCCCGTGATGGCGTCATGCGTTTTGAGCCAACACCCGAAATAAGGGGGTCAGCATACATCCGCAAGGTGATAGGCTTGAGCCAAGACCACGGGGATGGAACCTGATCGCCCACCTGCGAAAGCAGGTTCAAAACATTCACGGCACACGGCATGGCAGGCTCCTTTGCAGGCAACAGCGGCGCGTTTTGCGCCGTTTTGTGTTTAGTATCTATCTATTAACCCCGACAAGGGGATTAATCCGCTTGTTCAGCAAGACAGGTTTATGGATAGGTTCTTAAGGACAGGCGATGACACGACGTTGGCTGGGGATGATGGTCGCTGTGCTGCTGCTGGCGGCGGCGGTGCGCGTGCTGGGCACAGCAGACGAACGGTTGTGGTCGGACGAAGGCTGGACAACCTGGCTGGTGCGCGAACACAGCCTGACCGAAATCATTATGCCGCTTGCCGCAGACCACCATCCCCCGTTGTATTTTGTTGCACTGAAGCTGTGGTCAGGGGTCGCCGGTGAAAGCCGCTTCGCCCTGCGCTTTGCCGAAGTCGCGGCGGGCGTTCTGTCGGCAGCAGTGGTCTATCGCATTGGCGCGGACTGGCTGGGCACGGGGCGCGTGGGCAGCAGGCACGAAGCAGGCATTTACGCGGCGCTGTGGTTCGCTGTTGTCGATTTTGTGGTGATTTATTCCACGACGATTCGCCATTACGGCTGGCTGGTGCTGCTGGCACTGCTGGCAACGCTGTTGTTCCTGCGTTACCTGCGCGCCGATCTCAACCCGCGTGGCAACCCCGGCGCACTACGCTGGCGCATTGTGCTGCTCTATGCGCTGGTGGTGGCACTGCTGTTGTACACGCTCTATCTGGGGGTGCTGGTGCTGGCAGTACACGGGCTAATCTGGCTGCTGTGGCATGGCGACTGGCGGCAGAAAGCCGGGCTGCTCATCAGTTGGGCGCTGGCAGCGCTGCTGTATCTGCCGTGGCTGCCGGTCGTTGTGCAGGAACAGTTCAGCGAACTGGCAGGGGGCATCCAGAATTTCCCCGGCACGTATGCCACCACACCTGAAAATGTACTGCTGCTGCTCGGCTGGATGCTGGGCGACAGCGCAGCACTGCTGCTGGCACTGCTGGCGCTGGCAGTCACCGGGCTGCACTGGTCGCGCGGGGCGCGGGGCATGGCGCAGCTAACGCTGCTGCTCTGCGGGGCGGGCATCTTCGCGCTGCTGGTGGCATTCAACGCGCGTTTTGGGCTGCTGGCGCCGCGTACGATTGTGCTGGCTGTGCCATTCGTGCTGCTGCTGGCAGGCGCCGGGCTGGCGCGCATTGAGCCGCGCAGCGTGCGTTGGCTGCTGGCGGGCAGCGTGGCGCTGGTAGCACTCGTGCAGGCTCCGCCGGTCCAGCCGCGGCTGAACACAGACAGCGCGGCGCAAGCGGCAGCGGCGTTCAGCGCACCCGGTGATCTGCTGGTAATCGAAACCGGCTTCGATGATCCCATCTTCGCGCTGGAACTGGAACACACGCTGCCCTACGCTGCGCAGATTGACATCCTTTACCCACTGTATAACCCCGACCCCCAGCGCACACTCAACGCAGTTCCCGCTGCACGCCGGGTGACGGTGGTCAACTGGTTTGTGCCTTCACAGACCATCGCCCTGCTGGAAGCACAGGCGTACACCCGCGCCGAAACTGCTGAACTGCCCGTCACCCCCGAATATCTGCTGCTGTTCCCGCAGAATCCGCTGATGCAGGTGGTGACGTATGTCCGGCGTGACCCACAAGCGCAGGCGTTTGTCTTTGGCGGGGTGTTTATGCTGGATGATGCTTATCTCAGCAGTACGGTGCAGCGCGGGGCAGACCTGATTGTTGACCTGTGGTGGTCGGCAGCGCAGCCTATTGAGGATGAGCTCTCAACGGGCTTGATTCTGCAGGACCCTGGCGGGGTGACACTGGTTGAAGCGCATGGGCAGCCCGGCGGGCTGGCAACCACGCAGTGGCAGGTGGGCGAAATCATGTTTGAACGGCGGCGGCTGAGCATTCCGGCGGACGCTGTGCCCGGTGATTACCGCCTGATCGTTAATGCCTATCCCTGGCGCAACCCACAGCCGTTAACGCTGGCGGATGGACTGCCTTACGCGCAGGTGGCAGCGGTGCTTGTGACGGAGTAGCAGTTCGTCATTGAGGCGTCCCGGCAGAACGCCCCAATGCTATATGCGCGATGGTTTGATGGTTCGACAGTCTGCGCCTATTCGCTGTAACTCGCGCCGAACACCTCGACCAGCAGCGCGCCCAGCGCCGCCTGATTGGGAATCAGCACTGCCGCGCCATCCGGGGTGAAATAGTTGCTGGTATAGCGTTCGTCAATGACACCCACGCGGATATTGTCTGCGGGGATGTCGCGCAGGTACAGCGCCAGTTGAATCATCTGCTCCAGAGACATGCCCGTATAGACCTGCCCATCCAGCCCGGAAAGCAGGGTTGGCGCCTGGAAAATGAGCTGCGGCAGCATTTCGAAGTTCAGCACACGATCCCGAATGGCAAACAGCACCTGCTGCTGGCGTTCGGCGCGGCGGTAGTCGTTATCACCGTGCCGGGTACGGGCGTATTTCAACGCCGTGATGCCGTCCAGGTGATGCAGCCCGGCGGTGATGTAGAACGGGTCATAGCCATAATTCATATCGGGATATTCAGGGTCATTGATCGTGTAGGGCACGTCAACGTCAATGCCGCCAACGGCATCCACCAGCACGACGAATGCCTGAAAATCCACCGCCACATACTCATGCACACGCATGCCCAGATTGTACTGCACGGTTTGCATTGCCAGCGTGGGTCCATAGCCCGGCTGCTGCAACTCGCCCAGCACCATCGGGGTATTCACGCGCTGGCGCTGGCTGTAGCCAGGCACGGCGACATACAGGTCACGGGGGATGCTCAGCACGCCAATTGAGGCGGCTGCCGGGTCGATGCTCACCACCAACATCGTATCGGTGCGATATGCCAGCCCGGTTTCGCCGGGGCGGCGATCCAGCCCCATCATCAGAATAGTGTAGCGCGAAACACCGTCCCACGGGATCAGTTCAATGGTGCGCCCGTCTTCCAGCGTAAACGGCTGCCCGACAAACTCACCGCTGCCAGGGAAGGCGTTGCGGGCAACCACCGCCGTTGGCAGGGGCATGGTTGCGGTGGGCAGAATTTCCTGCTGCGAAGTGGATGCGCTGACCAGCAGCACGGCGCTCATGCCGCCCAGAATAACAAAGCCCAGCAGTGCGACGGCAATCACCACCCATGCCCACTCGCCCCCCTGCTTGCGCTGCTGGACGTAGCGACGGCGCACACGTTCGCGGGCAGCCGATTCGCGGGAGATTGGCGGCGGGGCAGGCAAGGGCTGGTTACCGGAGTACCCCAGGTAGGTTTGCGGCGTGGTATACACGGGCAGCTTTGGCGTGGTGGGCAGTGCTGCATCCTCCACGGGGCGAGAGTCGGGTTCCGGGTTAACGCCCTTATTCTTGATTGTCACCCGCCCGTGTTCGCTGTTAAAATCATCCTGCATGGTGGCTCACCTGTAGCCCGGTAAGTACGAATCGTCAATCTTCAGTATAGGGATGGTCGAATCATGCGTCAATGGCGCTTGATCGTGGACAGCCCCCGCGACGGGGGAATGAACATGGCAATTGATACGGCAATTTTACAGGCGGTGGCAGCGAGCAGTGTGCCGCCGACCCTGCGCCTGTATCGCTGGGAACCGCCGTGCCTGTCGCTGGGTTATGCGCAACCACTGGAAGATGTCGACCTTGAACGCCTGCATGCGCACGGCTGGGGGCTGGTGCGCCGCCCCACCGGCGGGCGGGCGATCCTGCATACGGAAGAGCTGACGTATAGTGTGTGTGTCCCGGCAGCGCACCCCCTGGCGGCGGGCACTGTGGTAGACAGTTACCGGCGCATCAGCATGGCGCTGCTGGCGGCGCTGGGGCAGTTGGGTGCGTCGCCCCATGCGGATCGTCTGACGGAGCGTATACGCGGGCACAGCCAGGCGGTCTGCTTTGAAACTCCCTCGCATTACGAAATCACTGTGCAGGGGCGCAAGCTGGTTGGCAGCGCACAGGCACGACGCGGGGGCGGTGTTTTGCAGCACGGCACCCTGCCGCTGACGGGCGATGTTGCCCGCATTTGTGACGCGCTGGTGTTTGCTGACGAGACAGCACGCGAACAGGCAAAGGCGCACGTGCGGGCGCGGGCGCTGACCCTGGCAGAAGCGTTGGGCGGGCTGGAAATTGGCTGGCGTACGGCGGCGTTAACGCTGGCAGAGGCATTCGCCCGTGCCTTTGACCTGACGCTGATGCCCGCCACACTAACCGCAGATGAACAGGCGGCAGCGCAGCAGATCGCCAGCGAAACCTACAACAGCCCGGCGTGGACGGCGCGTGTCAGCGGCGATTAGCGACTGTCCGTAAATTCCGCCCTCCCGGCTGTGCAGGGGCGAAGCATGCTTCGCCTTTACGCTAGAAATTACAAATATGCAGCTGTGCTTATAGCCTGTGCTATT
>DAOTWP010000369.1:0-4031 GCA_034435675.1 Anaerolineae bacterium | reverse complement strand
TGCGCCAGCGCTCACTGAGCCAGCGCTCACTGAGCCAGCGCTCACTGAGCCAGCGCTGCTGACGCTCAACGGCGTGCGCGTGGCATTTAACGGGACGATCTTTGTGCAGGCGGTGCCGGGAGAAGGCTTGTGGCTGAACACGCTGGACGGCGCGGCGGAGGTCACGGCGGGCGGCATCATCGTCATGGTGCCAGCGGGGGCGGTTTCAACCACGCTGCTGGACGCGGATGGGCTGGTGATTGGCATTCCGGGGCGCGTCGTGCCCTATGACTCCGCCGGGCTGCGCGCGCTGCAACCGGCGCTGGCTGCACTGCCGCAGCCGGTCACGCTGCCTGTCCCTGCGGATGCCGAGACTATCGCCGCCGCGCAATCCACGCTGCTCACCAGCACGATAGTCATTACTGGCGGTGCGCCAGATGCAGGCGCGCCAGAGACAGGTGCGCCAGATGCAGGCGCGCCAGAGACAGGCGCGCCACCTGCGGCGGGCGGGGTAGACGAAAGTACCTGCGGCGAAACAATCCAGGAAGTGACCAACCCGCAGCCCGGCACGCTGGCAGTGCTCAACATTCGCTTCCCGCTGTGCATTCCGCCGGGCAGCAGCGCCGAGGGCAGCTTCACCTACCGGGGCAGCGCTGTGCGCATGGAACTGCGTGTGCTGGAAACCTGCGCGAGCTGCGGCTGGTCGTTTGATGAATCTTATCCGCTGGAACGCGGGCAGACTGAGTTTACACTGCGGCTGTCCTGCGCGGCAGCATCCACCCGTGATGTGCATCGTTTTGGCATTGTGCTGTTCGACGCGCAGAACAACGCCAGTGAGCCGCTGTCCTTCGAGACTGTGTGCTAACCGTCTGCCCGGAACTATGCTATGCTTAAAGGCATACCGGTCACGTGACCTGAGAAGCCGCTTGAAAAGCGCGGTCGGGGCGCGGCAATCTCGCCCCGACTTTTCAAATGCCTGCTCAGGTTCATCATTGAAGGAGAGCGCGTTCATGCTGCGTCGAATACTGCTGCTGCTGGCGCTGGGTCTGTTTGCCGCTGCTGTGCTGGGCACTGCCGCGCTGGCACAGGACGGCACTGTGCAGGAACTTGAAGAACTCAATGTGCTGCTGTTGGGCGATGTCATTTTTCAGGACAGCGGCGTTGTGCCGGGGCAGATCCTGACAATCGACACTGCCACAAATAACCCCGGCTGTACGCTGCCTGCGGACTGCGGCGTGCTGCTGCAAGTGAAGCAAAGCGGCAGCGCCGTCACCACGCTGATTAACGGGGCGATTATCACGCTGGACGGCACGATGTTCGTGCAGGCAACCCCCGGCGATGTGCTGCGGATACTGACACTCGCGGGCAGCACAGAGGTCATCTCGCAGGCGGGCGCGGCAGTCGTGCCGCCTGGCGCGCAGGTGGTCGTGCCGCTGGGGGCAGATGCGCTGGTTGCCGGGTCGCCCGGGGTGGTCGAGCCATATGACGAAGCGGCAGTGAGTTCACTGGCTGACGCGCTGGCGCTGCTGCCCACCCCGCTGGAAGTGCCGCCCGCTGCCAGTCCCGAAGAACTCGCCGGGGGCGAAGGCATCGGCGGCGGTGGCGAAGGCACTGACCTGGGCGCAATCAGCCTGGGCGCGACCCCCACGCCCGAAGGCTTCGACGTGTTCACGCCCACCCCTGAGATCGTCATCCAGCCGACAGCGACAGCGCCGCTGCCGACAGTCGCCGTGCTGCCCACGCTGGCACCGGGCGACGTGGAACTGGGCGCGTGTGACGTGCCGGACAACGTGTTCAATAACTCCGCACCGGGGGCGCTGGCAGTGCGCAGCATCACCTTCCCCGCGTGCATTCCGCAGGGCGGCTATGCTGATGGCAGCTTCAGCTATCAGGGTGGCGCGGTCCGCTTCGCGGTGGTCGTCGTGCAGACGTGCGAGAACTGCGCATGGTCGTTTGCGCCGTCCTATGCCCTGCCGCGCAATGCGGAGGAGTACACCTTCCGGCTGTACTGCGGCGTGCGTTCGCCGGGGGTAACCCACACGCTCGGCTTGCAGGTCTTCGACGCCGCAGGCAGCAGCAGCGCGGTGCTGCCCTTCCAGTTTGTCTGCTAACACCGGACTGGGATCACTGCGAAAAGCTGTAGCTGGCTGGCTGTGCCGGGGAGGGCGAAAACCCTCCCCACAGCAATTAATCCTCGGAATGCTGCATCGTCGGGGCGCGGGGTGCCCCAACCCGATCTTCTGGCGCAGGCATTAACTACCGCTGCGCCTATCCTTCCGGCATGTCCATCAGTTTCGCCATCACCCAGTCGGGCATGTCTTCCGGCTGTTCAGGAATCCACTGGGGCCAGTCCTTGAACCACGCAGCAGGCTTGAGCGTCTTCACGCGATCCGACATGCCGATATACGGCTTGAGGTCAATCACTGGCGTGTCTGGCTCGGCGTCAATGTACGGCACGATAATGCTGCCCGTCGCGGCGTCCACATCCAGCAGCGGGCAAACACTCAGCCCAAGCGGGTTCGGGCGGCGCGGCGTGCGGCAGGCAAACACACCCGCCTCGATATTGTCGGCGTAATACAGCTTCTCCGTCCTGAAGGCGCGGTCAGCGGCGTTATCCGCCTGATCCGCCCACCAGAGCACGATCACATGGCTGAATTCCTCCAGCCGCAGCAGTCCCGCACGGTACGGCGGGTCAATTTCGATGCGGAACATGCCATCTGCCGACTGCACACTGCCAATCGGCTGAATCGTGTAGACCTTGTCGCTCATCACTGTTTTCTCCGGGTGGTGTAAGTGTAATCAGGTGCCTGGGGTGGCACACTGGACTGCTTCATGGGCACCAGGTCAGGCAGTTTCCCGGTGCGCAACGGGTTTAACCGGAAACATCACGTCGGTTCTGAGTTCCTGCGGCGGCACTTCCGGTCCGTTCAGATACCACTCATAGGCAATCCCGCTGGGCGCATAGCCGTGTTCCTCGGCGTACTTCGTCAGCGTGTCGTATGCCGGAGCAATCCCATTGTAGGGTCCGGTGTAATGGCAGATCGCGAAGGTCCCTGCCGCGATTGTGCCTGCGCGGATGTCCCCTGTGCCCGCCAGCGGCGCGGCAACCGGGAAGCCCGCCTCGACATCCACATCCTGCAACTCCATGTTGTAGTAGCTGGCAAAGGCATACCCCGCCACCTGCCCGCCGGCTTCCCCCAGATAACGCAGCAGCGTGCCGTAGACACGGGCGAAGTGCTGTGGCAGCTCCTGTATGGGGGCACGAAACCGAATTGAGAGTGTTGCACGCGAAGCCTGTTGACTGATTTCACACGGAAACATGTGCCGTTCTCCTCCAGCCTGCGGTGGCTCTTGCGGATTAGCTCACTTGTTCCATCTGCTCCTCTAGCATAGCCGATTCGCTGGCAAGTGTCCAGTGACGAAATTCACAAATAGAACAAAAGTTTAGATGTCCATGAACCTGTCAATGCCGTTTCGCCGGTGGCGCAGCCCTGAAAAAGCAGCCGGTTAAGATGCGTTGTATAATTACGCTGATCGATCAGCAACGGAGGGTACAACACCATGGGCACAGAACTTCCCCCGGCATTAGACACGGGGCTGGTACAGCAGATTGTCCTCAAGGCACACGGTGACTTCGACAGCGTGCGAACGCTGATTGAGCAGGAACGCGCGCTGGTCAACGGTGTGTGGGATTGGGGTAACGGCGATTTTGAGACTCCGCTGCTCGCCGCGGCGCACACGGGGCAGCGTGACATTGCCCTGTATCTGCTCGAACACGGCGCGCAGCTCAGCATTCCCGCCGCCGTCATGCTCGGCGAAGTCGAAATCGTGCGTGCGGCGCTGGCGGCATTTCCCGCGCTGCGACAGACACCGGGCGCGCACGGCATATCGCTGGTGGCACATGCCGGGTTCAGTGGCAGCACCGCGATGCTGGCACTGCTGGTGGACAATCCCACAGCCGAAGGCATCTCGGCAGCGCTGTTTTTTGCTACCGCGCTGAGTGACGCCGCAGTGGTCGCATGGCTGCTGGACAATACCCAGCCCGACCTGAC
>DAOTWP010000368.1:0-4304 GCA_034435675.1 Anaerolineae bacterium | reverse complement strand
ATCAAAACGCCGATGACTTCATTATCATAAATCATCGGCACGCAGACCACCGAGCCAAATGTCTCGTGGGCAAGCGGCAAATCGGCTTCGCCCCGCCAATCCAGACGGTAGTGATTCAGATGGATTGACTGCTTGCGAGCTGCTACAGTACCAGCGACCCCCTGCCCCGGCAGCAGCCTGGTGTGCAAAAACTGCGGCGGCAGGCGAAACACAGTTGCCAGATCAAGTATACCCTCACGGTTTAAAAACAATCCCGCAGCATCAGCATTCAACCACTCTGCTGCCTGCGTCACAATCTCATTAAGTACCATACCCAGCCCCAGACGACTGGTGATTGCCACACTGACGCGGTGCATGGTTTCCACCTGCGAAACACGTTCTGACAACGGTGTGATGATCTCGCGACGCAATAGCGCAAAACTAACTATCAGGGTACCCACTGAACTGACCGTCACCGAAAGCGAGGACAACTCCAGCGCAGAATTAAACAGCCCCAGACTTTGACCGAGGATAAACACAACAATCCCGGCGACCAAACTCTGCGCCCGCACCTTGCGGCGAAAACGCCACACCAAAAACAAGGTGAACCCATCATAGATAAAGAAAAAAAACACTGAAAAGGATTGTAGATTATAGGTAAAGCGCTCCGGCTCCAATGCTGGCGGAAGCGGGGCTACCGTGAGGATGAGCACAACACGGTAGATCAACACCAGCAGCAGACTGGCAAACGCCAACAGGCGAAACCGCCGTGTTTGTGCGCCAATCAACACCGTCAGCAGCGCATACATGGCGATGCTGGCGCCGACAAACCCTAACTCAGTGATGCTGAGCGAAAACATGAGGAACTCGCGACTCGCGCTCACCAGGAAGCCGGCTTGCAGGAGCAGCGCCCCCACATTCCACAGCATAACGAAGAACAAAAAGACCGCAAAAAACTGATTGAGTTCCTTGCGGGTATCATGCCATAGAACAATCAACAAAAAGCCCAACGCCACGGCAAGCGTCAAGCCATTCGACAAAATTACGACCGTCGTAAGCGGCGAAGGCATTCCTAAATAACCTGAATGGACAGCAAGTTAAGGCAGAGAACGCGGCGCTGTCGGCTGTTTTTCAAAGCGATAGCCGACGCGATGCTCCGTTAGAATGTAGATTGGATTGGCTGCGTCCGGTTCGATTTTACGCCGTAACTGGCTGATATAGACACGTGGATAATATACGTCGTCCACATATTCACGTCCCCAGACCTGCTCCAGCAGATCTCGCTGCGAAACGACACGCCCCGAATTCTCCAGCAACACTGCCAGCAGTTTGAATTCCGTCGGCGTAAGATGTACCTTGCGCCCCTGCACATGCACATGCCGACGGTGTAGGTCAATGCTCAAATGACCATCATCATAACCCTGATCCGGCTCTGCGGATGATACCTGCGAGCGCCGCAGCAGCGCTTGAACACGCGCGACAAATTCGTTCAACCGCACAGGCTTAATCAGATACTCATCAGCTCCGGCATTTAGTCCGTCAATTACATCATCTTCCGTGATTGCCTGTGCAGAAAGCATCATCACCGGGGTATCTGCGACCTCACGAATGCGTCGGCATACTGTCAAACCATCCATACCCCCCGGCATGACGATATCCAGTACCACCAGGTCGGGGCGTTCGGCATGGAATGCGCGCAGCCCTTCCAAACCATCGGCACAAACCACAACATCAAACCCCTCGCGCCGCAGTTTGCGCCCCAGCGCATCGCGGATTGCCTGTTCATCATCAACAATCAGTACTTTCATGGCACTCACCACCCGTCTCAGCAATCTGCCAGTTGCCCAAGCGGATACCGTCCGTCAGGTTCCCATCAAGGTTCTTGGCTATAATATGACAGAGATGACTCTGTATTGAAAGTCTACACGAAAGGCAGTCTTTCATGGCATTTAAGCATAGGGGAACCATTTACCCTTTTATTATACTACTCATTGCCGTGTCTGCATTAATCCTTAGTAGTTGCAATCTTGGTGCATCTACCAACGAACAACCACTGGAAACCCTCGACGCCACCAGCCAGGCAGCGGCAACAAGAACCGACATTCCTACCGGGGAAGCCACTACCCGGCAACCGGGAACGCAAATCGCCTTCGCAACCGTAACACCGATTGGCACCTTTGTTGCCAGACCCACCGTGAGCACAGGCGGCGTTATTCCACCGCCTGTTGTGTTCGTTCCAACCAGCACCCCCTTGCCAACCAATATCGTCATGCTCTCGCCAATTCCGGGCAATATCGTCGCGGGCAACGTGCAAATTCTCGGCGCGGCAGTGCATCCGCTGTTCCTTGAATACCGACTGGAATATGGTCCCGATCCGAACACAGGCAACCTGTGGTATCCGATTACCGGTCCGATCCGCACGCCGGTTATCAACGGATTGCTGGGTATCTGGAATACGACCACTATCCCGGATGGCGCGTATCAACTGCGATTGTTTGTCTACCTGCGGGACGGAACACCGCTGTTCACGGTCAATGATCGTATCCGCGTACAGAACACCGCGCCAACGCCAGTACCAACGACTGTCACCATTGAACGCCCTGTCGCCGCGTTCACGCAGGATGTCACTACAGGCGATGCGCCGCTGGCAGTGCGGTTCACCAGCCAATCACGCGGGCAAATTACCAGCTATGCATGGAATTTTGGAGATGGCAGCACGAGTTCAGAAATCAACCCGACACACGCCTTCCGAAATCCCGGCGTCTATACTGTTACCCTGACGGTAGTGGGTCCCGGCGGAACATCGAACGTCAGCAGGCAGATAAGGGTGAACAGCCCCAGCGCCCCGGTGGCAGCATTTGTCGCCACCCCGGTGTCTGGACCGGCGAATCTGACTGTAGGTTTCCGCGATCAGTCCAGCGGTACTATCACCAGCCGAACATGGCGGTTTGGGGATGGCAGCACCAGCACCGAAACCAACCCAACCTACACCTATACGACTGCTGGAACCTATAACGCGACCCTCGAAGTCATTGGTCCGGGCGGCTCGTCATTCGCTACAGTGCGCATTACCGTTTCCGACCCGGCAGTTGATCCGCCGCAGGCAGCCTTCGCCACCAGCGCGACGGAAGGCTTTGCCCCGCTTACCGTGCAGTTCACCAACCAGTCCTGCTGTACGGATACCATCAATGAATATTTCTGGGACTTTGGGGATGGTGGAACCAGTACCGATCTTAGCCCGACGCACACTTTCACTCAAGAAGGTGTCTATACCGTGAGACTCACGGCGATTGGTGATGGCGGTCAAAGCGCAGCGACAGCGGAAATCCGCGTGAACCGCCTGCCAGATGCGCCCATTGCAAATTTCACTGCCAATCCGACCAGCGGCACCGTTGACCTTGTGGTGACCTTCACCAACCAGTCGCAGGGAACAATCAGCGACTATCGCTGGGACTTCGACGGTGATGGCACTGTAGACAGCACAGAACAGTCACCCGCTGCCTACACTTATACCCGCGAAGGCACTTACAATGCGCGGTTGGAAGTTGCCGGTCCAGGCGGCACGGATGAACATATCGTCCAGATTACAGCCATCCAGCCTATAGAAGCGCCGGATGCTGCGTTTGAGGCACCCGATAGCGTAGAAACAGGCGAGCAGGTTACGTTCGTCAACACATCCTCCGGTGATCAGCTCAGTTTCGCGTGGGATTTCAACGGCGACGGCGTAACAGACAGCACGGAGGTAGCCCCCACAACGCGCTACGACACTGCCGGGAATTACACTGTCCGCCTGACAGCGAGCAACAGCGAAGGCACTGACAGCTTCGAAAAGACCATCTCCGTCAGCGAGGCAGTCGTGATAGTGCCGCTGCAAGCAGCATTCACCGTGCTGCCCGCAGAAGGCACAGGGGATACGACGGTCAGCTTTACGAACCAATCCACCGGCAACATCGCAGGGTATGAATGGGACTATACCTCCGACGGAATCATTGACACGACAGAGTCTAATCCGGCGCCATTCACCTACACCAACCCCACCAGCGATACCATTGTCTTCACCGCCACCCTACGTATCACGGGAACGGATGGACAAACCAGCACGGCAACCCGCCAGATCACCATCTTTGCCGCCCCGCCACCTGCCCAGCCCGGCGTCGCTGCCTTCAGCGTCGATCCGCTCGAGGGTACGGGCACCCTGACGGTCACCATCACCAACCTGTCCAGCGGCGACATCACTGCCTACGCCTGGGATCTCAACGGCGATGGCGCTGCCGACTTCTTCGACGCCAATCCGCCACAGCAGTCCTTCACCAATGACGGAACTG
>DAOTWP010000367.1:0-9279 GCA_034435675.1 Anaerolineae bacterium | reverse complement strand
GGGCGGCGGCGCGGCAGGCGGCGGGACGGGGCGCAGCGGCAGGCGCTGCCACCAGCGCGGGGGAAAGAATAACGGCAGTGCTGCCAGCATGAACCACGGGAAAATGCCGATGCTGAACAATTCGCTGTTGATCAGGTGGAACAGTGCCAGCACGCCAAAACCGAGCCAGCGCGTGCGCGACCACAACAGCAGGAACACGGCGAACAGATCAACCGCCAGCCCGCCAAACGTGAACGCGGCGACCATCCATTCTTCACCGAACCACTGCCCGATCAGCGGGAAATCTGTCCGTTCTGCCAGCCACATACGCATTGGCTCCCCTTGCAGCCAGTCGGCGTTGAGCTTGGCGATACCCCCATAAACATAGGCGACCACCAATTGAAACCGCAGCAGGTACAGCGTCCACGCCGGGACAGCGGCGCTGCGCAGCTTTGGGCGCAGCCAGCTATCTACCGACAGCGCGCGGCTGGCGGGCAGCAGCCACAGGATAAAGCTGACCAGGCTGATCAGATAGAAGTGATTCAGGTAATTGCTTTGATCGAGCAAAAAAACATAGGTAAACCCCAGCGCGAACAACAGCATCGCCAGCCGGTAAGCAGCCCCCAGCGCGATGCACACTGCCAGCACGCCCAGCGCCAGAAAGTGCCAGTACATGCCGTCGCCGCCCCAGGGCTGCACCCACGAAAAACCATAGTAGGTGAAATAAAACTCCGGTTCGACATAATAGCGCGTAATCCAGCCGTAGCCGGCATAACGCCCTACCTCCCAGAGCATGATTACGCCGAACATCACCCGTAGGTACGCCAGACTCAGGCTGCTGACCGGCGCGAACAGGCGCGCGAACAGGCGCGCGGACAGGCGCGCGAGCAGCACTGCTGCCGCATCCGGCGCAGCTACACCCGGTCTCTGTGCTGCTGGTGCTGTCATGGCACTATTCCTAACTCAATCGAGACAGTTCTGCATCCTGGCAGGACTTTCGCCTGTACGCCTGCGCACACGGGGGTTAACCGGCTGTTCAGGCGCGCATTGGCGCGGCGGGCAAAAGTTCCCATCTATCCGAGAAGTTTAAGTTAAATACAAGCTAAATGCTGCCTGAGTGAATGCTAAGCCTGTTGCCTGGCAAACATTCGTCACTGGCGCATTCCCGCTATAATCGTCTCAATGTAAGCTGACATTTTGTTACGGTGACAGAAGATGCTGAAACATGCCTGGAAATTGCTTTTAATGCCGGTGCTGCTGCTGGCAGCGGCGTGCAGTGGTGCAACGCCTGCAGCGGGCACCGCCAGCAGCCCGACGCAGACCGACGCGAACACGGGCGGCACGGTTGGCGGGGTCTACAGCGCGCCGGAGTGGACGCGCCTGCCGCTGGTCAATGCGCGCACGGGCGCAAGCTTCACGCTGGCAGATTTTGCCGGGAAAACCGTCTACGTTCACGCGATGGCAGACTGGTGAGCGACCTGTCGCAGTAGTCAGCGCAGTTTGCGCGACGACGTGATCCCCCAACTGGAGAACCCGGACCAGTACGTGTTTATCTCGCTGGAAGTCCAGACGACCAGCACCCCCGCGACGCTTGCCGCCTATGCCGACCGCAACGGTTTCACCTGGATTTTTGTGGTGATGACCCCCGAACTGCTGGCAGCGCTGAGCAATGATTTTGGGCGCAGCATCAACAACCCGCCCAGCACGCCGCGTTTCCTGATCGCGCCGGGCGGCACGGTCAGCCCGCTGTTTACCGGCGGTCACAGCCCGCAGGACGAACTCGACCGCCTGCGCGAATACAGCGGGTGAGTCCCTGTACAGCCAGCACACAGCAGGGCAGGGGGCATGTGTTTAGTGCCCCCTGCGAAATCCGCAGTCATGCCGCGCCCCGCAGTTCATCGCTGTTGTGTGCCAGCCGGGCTGCGTAACTGCCTGCGACCACCAGCAAAAGTATTACATTGGCATCTCGGTCAGCGCCGCGAAGGGCACACCGGGATTCTCGTAGCCGATCATTGCCGCTTGCTCACGAATCCCGGCCAAGTCTGCTGCGGTGGGCGGCTGCACCGGACCGATAAACCCTTCGCCGGAACCATCCAGGAACGGCTGTAAGACCGGCACGGCGCTGGACACGTTGAACAGATTGTACTGGGCGTAGGAGGTATTGTTGGCAAGGCGTCCACCAATCTGGCGGACCAACGCGCGATGTTCTGCCTCAACACAGGCAATCTGCGCGGTGGTTACGGCAAAGGCGGTTGTCTCTGCCGACTTCGAGAAAATGCGGTTGGCAGCCAGATACGCACCGACGAAAGTGGTTTCGGCGACCTCGGTGATGGTGGAAAACAGCGCGACATCAGCGAAGAGGGTTTCGGGAACGTAGAATTCGCTGACCACCGGCTGTGCCCCCAGCGACAGCAGCAGTTCGAGGTGATCCTGTTCTGCCAGGAAGCCCGCCTTCAGATAATTGACCTGTGCCTCTGCCAGCCCCAGCTCGCCGTTGATCGCCGCCAGATAGTGCGTCGTGGCGAACAGCTCGGCGGTAGCCGCCAGATTGATGATGGTTTGCAGATCATCGTCTGCCATATCCTGCCCAAGAACGCGGCTGAACCCAAAAACCTGATTGAAGCTCAACAGGCTGGCACCACCCAGCGCCAGACTGCCTTTGAGCATATTACGACGCGAAATACCACTCATGATCTGTTTGTGTCTCTCTTTCGCAGACTCGATTGCTTTAACAAAGCGTGTAAAGCACCAGACGCCGGGCCCGTTGCCTGGTTAAATTGGATCACGATCCAATACTCATATCGTGCCAGACAGGGGTATTGGATTTATGCCGTGCCAAACCGCCTGTAAAAGTCCTGTAAATGCCCGCAGGCAGCCGCCCGCCTGTTCAACCGCTTCACGCTTCCGTAAGAATTGTTTACTACGCTGGTTACGCTGTCTGTGGTTTGATGCGACGGACAAATATGGGTGACTCATGCAAAACCGACCAACACTTGAGAACAGGAGCCAGGATATGCGTGTAAGCAAATGGATAGGCATCGTCATGGTGGGCATGCTGCTGGCGCTGGCGGGCTGTGGCGCAGCCGGCACAGCGTCACCTGCTGCGCCAACCGCAGCGGCAGCGGGCGGGGGTAACAGCGCTCCGGCAGAGACGGCGGCTGAAGAAACCCGTCTGCCAGCAGCAAGTCCCGACTCCGGCGCGATGGTTGAGACGGCTACAGAAGCCGCCAGCGCGCAGAACGCCGCCCCCGCAGATGCAGCCTATGCCGGTCCTGCCTGGGCAAGCCTGCCGCTGGTCAACGCGCGCACGGGCGAAACTTTCACGCTGGCAGATTTCGCGGGCAAAACCGTCTATGTGCATATGATGGCAACCTGGTGCGGCAACTGCCGCGCCGCGCAGACGATCCTGCGCACCAATGTCGTCGGCGAGTTCAGCAGTGAGGACGTGGTGTTTGTCAGCATTGATGTGCAGACGCAGTTGAGCGCGGGCGATCTTGCCGCCTATGCCGACAACAACAGCTTCGGCTGGGTCTTCGCCGTCGCCACGCCCGACTTTCTGCGCGCCGCCGCCGCCGACCTGGGCAGCAGTGTGACGACACCACCCAGCACACCGCATTTTGTCCTGCGTCCCACCGGCGCAGTGGTCGGTCTGCTCATGGGCAGCCGCCCGGCAGTCGAAACGGTGGATCTGCTGCGCGGCATCGTCGCCGGCTAAGACCAGCCGGGGCGAGGCATGCTGCGCTCCGGCACAGGAACATTCTGTCCGAATAAACTCAGGGAATGCTGATGGTTCAACAACTGCTGGAATCCTTCGCGCTGGGCAGCGGCGCGATTCTGACCAATGTCTGTATGCTGCCGCTGTATCCGGGACTGATCGCGTTTCTGGCGGGCAACGTACAGAACGAGCGCTCTCGGCGCGTGACCGGCTTTCTGGGCGCGCTGGTGCTGGCAGGCGTGCTGACGATGATGCTGTTCATCAGCCTGGTGATCTATCTGCTTAATCAGGCGATTGGCAGTGTGCTGATCTGGCTGCTGCCGCTGATCTACGCCGTCGTGATCCTGTTCGGGCTGCTGCTGCTGGCAGGCGTGAACCCCTTCACGCGGCTGTCCACCGCGCAGATTCCGGTGCTGAAGAATCCGTTCGCCGCCGCCTATGTCTACGGGCTGCTGCTGGGACCGATGACGCTGCCCTGTACGGGACCGTTCATCGTCGGCAGTGTCTTTATCGTTGGCACTGCCAGCGTGGGCGGCTTTCTGGAAAGCATGCTCAACTTTCTCGCCTTTGGACTGGGCTTTGGCTGGCCCCTGGTGCTGCTGCCGCTGCTCGCCGTGCCGTTCCAGCGCCGCCTGGTCGGCTGGCTGGCGCGCAACCACGCCCTGCTGACGCGCGTTTCCGGGCTGCTGCTGCTGGCGGTGGGCATCTTCGGGCTGATCTGGGACTGGCTGCCGGGCGCGTCTAACTTCACAGTAGAGCCGGGTGAAGGACTGAGCACGGTCTACTGGCTGGTCGTCGCCGTTGTGATCGCCGGGTTTATCGCCCTCTGGCTGCGCCGCGACAGCCCGGCAGCACATGCCGAAAGCAGCACCGCAGCGGGTTGAGGCACCATGCCGGATTGCGTGGGCGATTTGCTGGCACAGGCACACCTTGCCCGCGTCGCCCCCGCGCCGTGCTCAGTTCACCACTTCGCCAAAGCGCAGCGCGTTATTGTTGTTGTCCAGCGCCACGAACTCTTTGACACCCCAGGACTTCGCTTCCAGCCTGCCATTGGGATGAACGACTCCCTGCGCCTGATATTCGGCATACAGGGCGTCAAGCCCGCGCACGTAGATATAACAGGAGCCTGCGCTTTCGCGGGTAAAAGCCGCTCCGCCGTAAGCAACATGCAGCATAATCTGCTGGCGCTCGAATGCTGCATACTGCGCATAACGAAATGCCAGCGCAAAACCCAGCTTTTCCGTATAAAACCTCACTGTCTCGTCAAGGCTGCTGTCCAGCGTCAGCAGTACCGGCACTGCCTGCAATAGTTCAATGGGTGGCGTCATCATGTTCTCCTAAAATCAACGGGCACTGCCGCCATCGTAACACAGCTAGAACATACGTTCAATAGCGCGCCCACCCAACCTGCGTAGAATTAAACGTATCGCCAGGACAAGCACAAGGATCGCCGCGCCATGACGCTCAAGCTGGAAGTGCTGCATATCCCCGCTGAAGGCAGCCCCAAACCCAACCCGCTGCTGCTGGTTCACGGCGCATGGCACGGGGCGTGGTGCTGGCAGGAGACGTTCATGCCCTATTTCGCGGGGCAGGGCTACCACACCTACGCGCTGAGTCTGCGCGGGCACGCGGGCAGCCCCAACGACCGCCCGCTGCGCCTGACCGGGGCGCGGCATTATGTGCAGGATGTCGCGCAGGTGGCGGCACAGATCGCTGCCGAGCATCCTGCGCCGGTGCTGTTGATCGGGCACAGCATGGGCGGCTATGTCGTGCAGAAGTATCTGGAACAGCATCCGGCTGCCGGGGCGGTGCTGCTGGCGTCCATTCCGGTAACCGGAGTCGCGCCGTTCTTACTGCTGCGTGTGCCGGCACAGCAGCCTGGCACGCTGCCCGGACTGCTGCTGCAAATGCGCGGCTATCCGGTGGTCGCTACCCCGCAGCGCGCCAAACACTGGTTCTATTCCGACTCAGTGCCGCTGGAACAGGTGCAGCAGATCCACCCAAAACTGGGCGATGAGGCGTTTCTGGTGGTGTTGGACTCGCTGCTGCTGGCGCTGCCGCGTCCGCGCCGCATCCTGGCGCGTGGCGTGCCGCTGCTGGTGCTGGGCGCACAGCAGGACCGCATCTTCCGCCCGTGGGAGCAGCGCCGCACCGCCCGCGCCTATGGCACAGAAGCGGTCATCTTCCCGAACATGGCGCATAACATGATGCACGAACAGGGCTGGGAAAGTGTCGCCGAGCGCATCGCCGGCTGGTTTGCAGAGATAGAACACAAATTCTAACCGCATCCATACGCTAACACAGCCGGGTCATCTGGTATCATAGAGCAACATTTCGTGTTTGCAGCAGAAAGACCGCAGCCCTCATGCGTTTGTTCATCAGCTATGCCCGCGAAGACGCGGCACTTATCAAAGACATCGTCGCGGTGCTGAGCGCCGGGGGGCACGAACCCTGGTTCGACCACCGTCTGCTGCCGGGGCAGGACTGGCAGGAACAGCTCCTGACGCACATCCGCGACTGTGAGGCATTTCTTTATGCGCTCACCCCGCGTTCGGTGGAGTCCGAATGGTGCATGTGGGAATTTGGCGAGGCGGTCAAGCTCGGTAAATCCGTGATTCCGCTGCTGCTCAAGCGCACGCCGCTGCCGGAGGTGCTCGATCACCGTCAGGTTGCCGACCTGACCGGGGGCTTGACCGCCGAGGCGACGGCAAAACTGATGGGCGGGCTGACCGAAATTGCGCTGACGATTCCACGCAGATCAGCGCCGCGCGTGCGTGAACCGCAGGGCATCCCCGCGCGGGTGGACGAAAAATATACCGATGCATTGGCACTGGCGCAGCAGCAGGGCAAAATCAGCGCCGCGCAGCTCCAGCGTGAGCTGCACATTGGACGCGACCGCGCCAAACGGCTGGTGGAAATGCTGGTTGAACGCGGCATCGTCGGGGCATATGCCCCCGGTCTGCACGGTTATCCGCTGCTCTGAGCGCCGGACTGCACCGCTTCAGGCTGGACGACCGGAACCACCGCCAGCGCGTCCTGATGGCGGATGTAGTCCTGCGTGTAGCGCTTGAACAGGAAAATCCACACGCCAAACAGGGCGAACAGCAGCAGTTCCAGCGTGACGAAGTTGATCCAGCGCAGCGCGAAATGCGCGGCAATTGCCGCCACGCACAGCAGCCCGAACCCGGCAGACAGGCGCACAAACAGTGACGGGTAAATCTGCGGCGCGATCAAGCGCAGCCCCAGCATGCCCAGCACCAGCAGAATCGCCATGCCGTGCGCGCTGATGTTGTGCAGATCATTGCTCAGCGGGGTGATCGCTGTGGGGAACAAGCCCACGCCGACGATGCCCACACACACCAGCACCAGCCCGACGCGCAGCACGTAAAACCCCCGCTGCGGAAAGCGCCCTCGTTCCGTAATCACATACAGGTCGTCCAGCAGGTCGCGGCTCAGCGTCAGCGCAATCAGCCCGACACTGATGATCGTCAGGTTGAAGAACACGCCGGACTGCGGGTCGTGCCCCAGAAAGCTGATCGAATTGCGCCACCATTCGCGATCCTGCGCAATCGAAAAACTGACCGCCAGCCCCAGCACCAGCGTAATGCCAATCAACCGCAGCAGACTCAGCGTGCCCATGCCGCTGACGTAATACGCCATGCCAAACCCCAGCGTTCCGGCGTACACCGTGCAGACCAGCAGCGCCTGTATCATCGGAATCCGCGCCCCGGTGAAAAACGTATCCAGCATATAAAACGCGAAGGTGACGCCCATCGTCAGCAGGGCAGTGATCACGACACTGACCACCACACGCCCGATCCAGAAGGAACGCCCGCGCTCAAGGATGCGCTCGGTCGGCGAGAGATCCTCACGTTCGGCGCTGTACAGCCGGTAGGCGATGATGCCCACCGGCAGCCCGATCAACAGAGTCAGCAGCGCGCATACACTGCCGACGGACAGATCGCTGCGCACCTGCCCACCAAACCACACAAAGCGGTTAAACCAGCCGACCATCGGCAGGGGGTAGAGCAGCAGCAGCGCCGCTGCCAGCCCCACGACCAACGTAACTGCCCCGCTGCCCAGCGCATACCGAATCCGTTTTGCCTCGAATGTATGGGTCTGTTGTACCCGTGCCATCAACACTCACATCCTCACTATGCCCACGGCGTTTGTCGCTCAAACCCGATTCTAGCGCGACATGAACGTTCAGCCGAGTGCAATCCGGTTATAATAGGAGTCACCGTGTAAGCGCAACTGCTGCATTCGCTGAACAACCTGCCGCGCATTTCACCACTGTTCTGGAGGGTTTGACCCATGCTGGAAGGAATTGACCGCAGTCGTTACAGCAATGTCACGCGCGCCCAGGCGCTGCGACTGCTGGAACAGGCAGACCTGACGCCCGCAAAGCTGACCAAACATCGCGACGGGACGTTTACCGCGCGCTACCGGCGTAAGACGATGAACGCTCCGGAAAGTTATGAACTGCGGCTGGAAAAAAGCAGCGATCACCCGGTAGCGATCTTTAAGCGCCCCAACAAAGGCGTGGATCGTGGTCCGTATGTGACCATGCAGTTTGCCTTTGGTCCGCCGGAACCGCTGCGCAAGGTGCGCGCCAGCAGCAAGTCCGTGCAGAACGGCAGCGCTGCCCCCACAGTGATGCAGCCGGAACTGCTGGCACTGCTTGGCGGTATCGCCCGTGATATGCAGCAGCTTTCGCGTGAAGCAGAAAAGATGGTGCGCGAGGATGCTCAGCAGGAGCACATTCTCGTCCTGCTCCATGAACTCCAGCGCCAGTCGGGCGATCTGGCAGGTGTGGTGGACCGGCTGGTACTTGCCGGGGAACCTGCCTGACCGACAGCGCACCACCGCCGCAGGGCAGCGGCTGTGCGGCTCTATGCCGAATCAGAAACACCTGTCACAATGCAGGGGCAGCCAGACCCCTGTTTTTTGTTGTTGAAAAGGTGCCAGATGACCGACCCCCGCGCCCAACGCCCGCTGCTCAAGTGGACGCTGCTGTTCGCCAGCAGCCTGACGGTGATGGCAAATGCCACCATTTCGCCCGCGCTGCCCGGTCTGCGGGCGCATTTCAGCACGGTGCCGGACGCGAGTCTGCTGGTGCAGAACATGGTCACCCTGCCCGCGCTGTTCATCGTCCTCGCTGCGCCGCTGGTCGGTTTCATCATTGACCGCTACGGGCGCAAACCGCTGCTGGTCGTGTCCATTTTGCTTTACGGGCTGTCCGGCGTGGCGGGCGCTCTGCTCGAAACCCTGCCCGGTATTTTGTTGTCGCGCGCGCTGCTGGGGGTGGCAACCAGCGGGGTAATGACCACTGTCACCACGCTGATCAGCGACTATTATAGCGGCGTGCAGCGGGCGCAGTTTCTCGGCTTACAGGCGACGTTTATGGGCTTCGGCGGCGTCGTGTTCATCATGCTGGCAGGGCTGCTGGCGGATCTCAACTGGCATGCACCATTTCTGGTTTATGCCCTTGCGCTGGCGATTTTCCCGCTGGCGCTGCGCGCAATTTATGAACCGCCACGCACCCGCGTAGCGCCGCCGCCCACCCGCGCCGCGCCGCCGCCCAC
>DAOTWP010000366.1:0-8235 GCA_034435675.1 Anaerolineae bacterium | reverse complement strand
AGGGCGCACCAGCATGCCCGCGCACTGAATGTCCACGTTGATTTCAATCGGTTCCATCCGCCCGGAGTATGGCGAGTGCGTGGAACGCGGCACAATCGCTTTGGCATACACGGGAAAACCCAGCGAACGGGTTTCGTCGGTGTCGCGCATGGCGCCGTCAATCACCGCGCCGACGACCCCTTTCATCTTGCACAAGCCGGACATCAGCCCGCCCCAGATTGATGTTTCCGTTTCCCCGGCGGCGTCTACCACGATCACATCGCCAGCCTGTGCCACAGACAGGGCGTCGAGGCAGTCCACCTGATTGCCCGGTTCCAACCGCACCGTCAGCGCAGGACCGACAAAGCGCAGGTCAGGGAGCAGCGGGCGGATATAGCTGCGCATCACGCCGGCACGCTGCTGCGAGTCCGCCACAACACAGGACGGGCTGAAGATGGGCAGCAGGTCTTTGAACCCCTGCAAGATAGCGGGGTCGGGTGTGCGTGTACGCTGATTGATGATTTTTCGCATCTTTACGGTTTCCTTGATAGATCGAGGCGGTAACCGAGCCGCCCTGAGATTTCCTGTGCTGACCGGACAACAAGATCGATTTGTGTTGGGTTATCCAGCGGTTCCATCCGGTTGGCGGGACCCGCAAGGCTGATCGCCGCAACCACTCTGCCGTGCGAGTCGTAGACTGGCGCGGCGACACAGCGCACATCGCTTTCGTGTTCGCCGCGATCAAAGGCGTACCCCTCGCGGCGGATCATGTCCAGCTCTGCCAGCAGCCCGTCGAGGTTATCCACCGTCGTTGCCGTAAAGCGGATGAACTGGAAGTCTTCAAACTGGGTGCGCACCCGTTCAGGATCAACATAGGCGAGCAGCAGCTTACCCAGTCCGGTGCAGTAGGCGAGCGCGCGCCCGCCCACTTGTGATGCCATCAAGCCGATGGCGTGCAACCCGTGCAGCTTTTCCAGATAGACGACTTCCTGACGATCCAGCACCGCCAGATGCACGGTTTCGCCGGTCTGGTCGCGCAGCGTTTCCATCAGCGGCAGTGCTGCCCGGCGAATCGCGTTATTGATCTGATACGAGCGTGCCAGTTCAAGGCACGCCAGCCCCAGCATATAACGCCCGGTTTCGGGATCGCGCTCAACATAGTTGTGCGATGCCAGCGACGCCAGCAGACGAAAGGTGGTGCTGCTGTTGATGCCGATGGCATCACTCAATTCCATAAGTGTGCGCGGCTTGCCATCAGACAGCATGGACAGCACACTGACTGCACGATCCAGAACCCGGATGTTGTAGCGGTCTTCTTTTTGTGACACGGCTTTATCCATTTCCATTGAGCTAGGCAAATGCACTTCCTGTAGGATAACCGTCTCACACTACTGCTGAAAAGTATTCAGCCTGAACAGTGTTTAGCCGTTAGGAACGAATAAACTGCGCGACATTTTCCGCTGTGACTGTGAACACGCCAGTTTCCACCCGTTCGGGCAGAATGTTCAGCCCTGCACCGCGCCAATCGGAAACCACTTGCAGCGCGTTGTTGTGCAGCCAGTAAAGCATGTGAACTGCCATGAACATTTCGGTGTAACTCTTCTGCACAATCGTGCCGTGAATCGTGCCATCCTGAATGAAAGGCAGCATGTCGTCGTTGCGGTCCATTGCCACAATCTTGACCGTGCCAACCAGCCCTGCATCGCGCACTGCCAGCGCCGCGCCCTTGCCGCTGTCGCCATCCGTCCCACCAATACCGGCAAGATCGGGATTCGCCGCAATCGCCGCAGCATAGGCAGTCGGGGCATACGCCGGGTCTGCCCGGTCATCGACTTCTGCCACCACTTCGATTTCAGGGTAGTTTTCCTCGAAGTGCGCGCGGTAGCCTGCCATCCGCTCAATGATGTTCGGGCTTTGAAAGCCGCCGATAACTACTTTGCCACGTCCGCCAATTGCCTGTGCCAGCAGTTCTGCTCCGGCGCGTCCCGCATTGAAGCCGTTGATGCCCAGAATGCTGTACCGGGCACTTTCGGGCACATCGCTGATGACCAGCACCACCGGAATACCGGCTTCCACAGCACGGTTGATGCCCGGAGTCATGGCGGCGGCATCACCGACGAAGATCACAATCCCTGCTGGATTGCGCGCGACAATTTCATCCAACTGGCGTGCCTGCCCGGCAACATCGAAGTCCACCGGACCCGTGAAGGTCGTGCGCACCCCCAGAACCGCCCCCGCATCTTCCAGCGCCTGCCGGTGGTCCACCCAAAACGGCACCTGCGTCACAATGGACAGGTAGACATATTCCTGATCGCTTTGTGCACGGGGGGCAGCCGCCACCCGCACACCCTGCGACGCTGCCAGCGCGCCAACCGAAGCAAGGGCACTGTTCCGCAAAAAGTCACGACGGGATACCTTACTCATTGCTGTACTCTCCTTATGAAATGCGTCTATTTGTGCTGTAATCCTCTGCGGGGGCAGCCAACGTCAGCCGGCACACCGCCGCAGCCAACCCCTGTTGTTATGCGGTGCGCCGTCTGACCAGCATGTCGAAGGCGACAGCGGCGATCAGAATTGCGCCGGTCACTGCCTGCTGCCAGAAAATCGAAACGGCTTCCATCGTCATCACGTTGGAGACGATGCCGATAAACACAATGCCCAGAAATGCGCCGAGTACAGTGCCTTCGCCACCGTTGAGGCTTGCCCCGCCGATCACCGCGCCGGCTAACACCTGAAGTTCCAGCCCCTGCGCCGCCGTTGGCGTGCCTGCCATCAGCCGCGATGCCAGCAAAATGCCGGCAAACGCCGCGAGGATTGAGGTAAGCATGTAGGCGAGAATGCGAAAGCGCTCTACGGGAATGCCGGACAGCCGCGCGGCATTTTCATTGCTGCCGACATAATATGCCTGCCGCAAAAAACGTGTGTGCCGCAGCGCCAGATCGCCAATGACGACGATCACCAGCATAATCAGCACCATGTAGGGGATATTGGCGAACTGCTCACCACCTACGCGCCCAAACGAAGTCGGCAGTCCGCTGATCGAGACACCCTCGGTCATCACCTGCGCAATGCCGCGCGCAATGGACAGTGTGCCCAGTGTTGCCACCAATGGGTTAATCCGCACCAGTGTCACCAGTACGCCGTTGATGAAACCGATGAAGCCGCCCAGCGCCAGCACTGCCAGCACTGCCAGCGGTTGCGGCATGTCATTCAGCACCAGCCAGGCGCAAACCGTTCCGCTTAGCGCCAGCACCGCGCCAACCGACAGGTCAAACCCGCCGGAAACCAACAGAATCACCATGCCAACAGCGATGACTGTTGTCGGGGTTAGTCCCACCGCAATCGCGCGGAAGTTGGCAATCGTCAGGAAATTGGGGTTGCGACTCGTCATAAAGACTACTAATACGATGATCAGCACCAGCAGTGGTAGTTCGCGCGTGCGGACCAGACGCCGCCCAGTCCGCGCCCACCACGACGGCGCGGTGCTGGCGACAGGGGTTGACGATGGTGTACTCGATGATGGCGCAGTCATGGAACGGTCTCCTCCAGACGGTAACCGGACGAAAGCAGCATCAGGTTCTGTTCGGTTGCCTGCTCGGCAGGCATATCCCCCACGATGCGCCCCTCATGCATAATCAGAATGCGATCTGCCAGCCCAATCAGTTCTGGGAAATCTGACGACACAAACATAATCCCTGCGCCCGACTGCGCTAACTGGCGCAGCAGCGCGTGAATCTCGACCTTCGCGCCGACATCCACACCTTTCGTCGGTTCGTCCACCAGCAGCACCTTGGGCTGGCGCACCAGCCATTTGGCGATCATCACTTTTTGCTGGTTGCCGCCGCTTAACCGTCCGACGAGCTGGTGAACGCTGGGTGTGCGAATGCGCATTTCGTCCACATAATGCCGCGCGGCTGCCGCCTCTTTGCCAGGGTTCATCAACCCCAACCAGGCGAAGCGCCACAGCGCTGTCACCGAAATATTCTGGCGCAGCGGCATTTTCAGGAACAAGCCGTCGCTTTTGCGTTCTTCCGGCAGATATGCCATACCCAGCGCGAAGGCATGTTCCGGCGAACGGACGTGCAGCGGCTTACCGTCGAGAACGATGCTGCCCCGATGAAGGCGCAGCACACCAACCAGCGCACGCAGCACGTCGCCCCGCCGTGATCCCATCAACCCGGCAATCCCGACGATTTCGCCGCGCTGAAGCGTGAACGAAATATGCTCAAAGCGCCCCTGATGCGTCAAATCGTTGACGGTTAGCAGCGGCTCACCCAGTGTGCTGGCGCGTTCGGGAAACAGGTCAGTCAGCTTGCGTCCGACCATCATCTCAATGATTGTGTCGGGGGTCAGTTCGCTGATCGGATGCGTGCCGACCACCTGCCCATCGCGCAGTACCGTGACACGATCCGCAATTTCCATGATTTCGGGAATGCGATGGCTGATGTAGACCACGCCAATACCCCGTTGTTTCAGGCGGCGAATGGTGCTAAACAGCAGTTCCACCTCGTTCGGGGGCAGGGCAGAAGTCGGCTCATCCAGCAGCAGAATTCTGGCGTTCAACGACAGCGCCTTGACGATTTCCACAATTTGCCGCGTCGTGACGTTCAGGTTGCGTACCAGCGTGCGCGGGTCAACATCGAGTTCGAATTCGCGCAGCAGTTCGGACGTGCGCGCGTAGAGCCGCCGCCATACCACCAATCCCACGCGAGAGGGTGCGCGGTTGGGAAAGATGTTTTCGGCAATGCTCAGTCCAGGGACGAGGCTCAAATCCTGAAAGACCATGCCGATACCCAGTTCCTGTGCACGGCGCGGCGTGGTCAGGGTGACCGGCGTTCCCTCAATCGAGACGCTGCCAGAATCAGGACGGTACACCCCGGAAATGATGTGCATCAGTGTGGATTTGCCCGCGCCGTTTTCGCCCATCAGCGCGTGGACCTCGCCCGGCAGCAGCTCAAACGACACATCGCGGAGCGCGTGTGTGCCAGGGAAGTACTTGTTGACCCGCGTGACTTGCAGCAGCGCCATCGTCAGGCTCCCTGTTCCCGGTGTGCGTCAAATATCGCGCGCAGACGTTGGGCGCGGGCGGTGATGCTGTCGTAATCGTCGGCGTCGAGCAGTTTCTGACTGACCAGCGCACTGCCCACACCCAGCGCGCTCGCCCCCGCGCGCAGGAATGCCGCTGCTGTGGTTTCGTCAACGCCGCCCGTAGGCGCGATGCGCACATGCGGCAGCGGGGCTTTGATTGCTTTCAGATAGGTTGGTCCACCACTGTCCGCTGGGAACAGCTTAACGATATCAGCACCGGCTTCCCACGCGCTGAGGATTTCCGTCGGTGTGTATGCGCCTGGCATCACTGTGATACTGTAACGGCGGCAGAGTTCGATGGTGTGCAGGTTGAGCGTGGGTGTGACGATGAACTGCGCGCCGGCCAGAATCGCCGCGCGCGCGCTTTCAGGATCAAGTACCGTACCCGCGCCAATCGTCAGCGCGTCGCCATATTGTTCACGGGTTCGGGTAATCAGCGTGAGCGCATCAGGTGTCGTAAGCGTGACTTCAGCGGCACGGACGCCGCCTGCCTGTAAGGCATCAAACACATGGGGGAGTTTGTCGCTGCGCTGCGCCCGCAGAATCGCGACAATGCCTGTGTGAAGTATGGTCGCTATAGCTGTGCTAAACATTTTATTTTCACTAGATGAAAACTAATTTCACTAAAAGAAATCATAGAAGCATTTTAGTGAATTGTCAAATGAAGTTTGCGTTGACCGAATCTTATGACAAATGTGTATATTGACGTGATGCTGTGCTGGCACAGGCAGGGATTACACCTGTTTCGTGGGAAAACAAGCGCGATTACCTGTTTACCAGCGGTGAATACTATCGATAATCCAGCACTGTAACAGCAGGACGCTAATGACATCGCTGCGCCAGAAGCGCACAGGGCAGCAATAGTTGCAAGGCTGCTGATAAGCGGTGAGATTGAGGTGAGGTGCAGTTAAGAGAGAGAGTTTGGGGCGCACCGCAGCACGCCCCGTTGGTTCAGGGCAGATTCAGCGCTTTGGCAATGTCCTCTGCGTGTGCCCGTTCGTGATCGTTCAGCACCTGCAAAATTTGTTCAACCGTCAGGATACGCAGCGAGGCGTGGCGTCCCTGCATCTCCAGCTTCGCCTCATCAAGCGTGCTCAGCCATGCTATCAGGGCAGCGCGGCTCTCAGCGAGTTCTTCGCGTGCCTGCGCGGCGGGCTTGTCCACCGTCTTTTCAGTCACACGGCGGTTGTAGCGTTCGACATCAAAGTCTGCGGGGATAATGTCTTTGCCCTCAGCAATATTCATCACCTGATTGTTATGCCCGCGATCCGCGTCTGCCAGATGGTTCAACAACTGGCGAACCGTCCATTGCAGCCCATCGGAATACACCTGTGTTTCCCAACGATCCCCGACCTGATCCAGCAGGCTGTTTAAGCGCGCACGGGTTTCATCGAGTGTGGCAGTAATGCGTTGAATTCTCTCGGACATACGTTTTCCTCACAATTGGATATAACTGTCTTCCGCCAGCACAAAGCGATGCGCCGAAGGCAGTCGCTGGAGTGCAGACGTCACCTGGGTATTGTCAGCAATCAAGCTGGAGTCAATACGCCCCGGAATATTCTGGATCACGCAGTTGCGCATGACGATGCTCGCCTCGATTTCGCTGTTTTCGATGGTCACATCGTCGCCAATGGACGTGTAGGGACCGATAAAACTGTTCTTGATCGTTACGTTGTTGCCAATAATGACTGGACCGCGCACAACACTGTCAATGATCTTGCTGTTATTGCCCAGAAGCACACGAGCAGAAACTTCGGACTTACCGATAATGCGTTCGCCATCTTCCGGGGCAGGCGTATAGGGCAAATCCCCCAGCACGAACTGGTTCGCGTGCATGATGGCGTCCGGTTTACCGGCGTCAATCCACCAGCCTTCGACGACCTGCGCCTTGACTTTTTTGCCGTGCGCAATCAACCACTGGATGGCATCAGTGATTTCCAGCTCATTACGCCACGATGGGGTGATATTGGCAATTGCTTCCCAGATTGACTCGCGAAACAGGTAAACACCCGAAATTGCCAGGTTCGATGGCGGATTCTTGGGTTTTTCGACCACGCGCGTGACATAGCCATCATGCACTTCTGCCACACCAAAGCGGGTTGGGTCAGAGACTTCGCCCAGCGCCAGTGCTGCTTCCGCATCAGAATCGGGGAATTCGGTAAACATCTGGTGCATATGATCCTGATAGATATTGTCCCCCAGATACATGGCAAAGGGACCGCCGCCGATAAAGTCGCGGCACAGACTGGCCGCGTGTGCCAGCCCAAGCTGTTCCGACTGCACGATGTAGGTCAGTTGAACGCCCAGTGCCGTGCCGTCGCCCAACGCCTGGCACACCGGTGAACTGAGGTCGTTGACCACAATGCCTATCTCGGTCAACCCCGCGCCTTTGAGGACGCCGATGGAGTACTCGATCAGCGGCTTGTTGGCGACAGGTACCAGCGGTTTGGGCATGGTCAGTGTCACCGGGCGTAACCGTGTTCCTTTACCTGCGGCAAGAATAATCGCTTTCATGATTCGTCGCGGTTCCCTTCAATTCATCCGGATGCGTCTGAGGATAAAACGATGCGCGCGTGCTGCCGAGCAGTCTGCGACGGCTGCACAGCCCACGCGGCGCCGTGTCTGCTGTAGTGTACTATGCAAATACCCTCCTTTCCGTGAAAACCCTCAGCGTCGCACACTGTTTTGAATCGCGGGTTGATTCGCAAACTGCCAGACTTCTTCCGCGATCTCCCAGACGGCGTTGGGGTGTGCCAGTCGGGAGGCGTTTGCCGCGCGGCGGTTGATTCCCGCCGTCCCTTCGGACAGCCACGCCGCCACCGCCTGCGCCACCAGCGCGGGCTTGGGCGCAAACACCCCGGCATCATGCTCGACGATATGCGTGACGTTGCCTTCTTCCTGACCGGGAATGCAGTCACTGAGGATCATCGGCAGCCCGGCGATGCAGGCTTCCATCAGCGTTGCCGGACCGGCTTTCGTGACCAGAATATCCGCCGCCGCCATCAACTGCGGTATCTGGCGCACAAAGGGGTAGATATAGGTCGGTTGGTTCCATGTGCTGTTGTCCAAACGGCGTTTCAGCGGTTTGTTGCGTCCGGCGACAACGGCAAGCTGACAGGGCATTGCAAGGTCGTTGATGGCGCGTGCTGTTTCGTAAACCGGGCCCAT
>DAOTWP010000365.1:0-3888 GCA_034435675.1 Anaerolineae bacterium | reverse complement strand
GAGGCATGGGCTTGGCTGCACCTGCCTTATAAGGAAGCACATGCACGCCTGCTTGCCGCCGTCCATGCCGATCTCCATACGCGCCAGCCGCAGTGGGAGGCGTTCAAACTGCCGCCGGTGGGTGCTGGTGTCTGGGCTGCCCTGACCAGTCTGCCGCCGGGGGATTACACCGTCGGATCGGTCGCCGCCACCATCCAGTTACACACGCTCGACCCGTTCGCCGGGACACATATTCGCGCTGCTCTGCTCGGTCCGCTGCGCTGGCTGGGCATCGGCACGGTGGACATGGCGCAGATGCGGCTGCAGGCACCGGCGTTTGCCGAAACAGGGTGCGCCGTGCTGCACCTCTGCCGCGATTCGCTGGGCATCACCCTGCCCGCCGTGCCCGATTTGCCTGCGCTGGTCGCGCTGCTGTCCTGGGCGGCAGTGGATGCTGCGGGTCTCCGTCTGGATGCCGCCTGCATCACCCGTGCCGTCGAGTCCGGCGCGACTATCGCGCAGCTCATCCAGACACTAACAACCCTGACCGGCGCTTCCTTACCGGATTCTGCCCGGCACAAGCTGGAAACCTGGGGACGGGCGGCGCGGCGGGTGCAGATCCGCCGGGCGGCTGTGCTGGAAGTCACGCATCCAGAGGACATGACGGCGATCCGCAAGGATTGGCGACTGCGTCCTTTCCTGGGTGAGCAGCTATCGGCGCGGCACATCGTCGTCCGCGATGAATACCAGCTGCGGGCACGGCTTATTCGCCGGGGCTACCGTGTGCCACCCTTGCATGACCGCCGGGCAGACCCGATCCCGCGCGCCAACACGACCGACCCGGCGTACCTGTGGCTGGCGCTGCGTGTGTGCCAGCAGCTCAGCGGACTGATCCCGGCGCCGGTGTTGTTCCCCGGCGCGGCAGCACAGGCATTGGAGGCAGAACTGGGCGACCGGCTGGAAGTCCTGCAGGGGCTGGTGGATGCTTACGTCGGACGCATCCAGCAAAGGCTGCGCTATCCGGGCGAAATGCCGCAGGAACACCCCCGGCAAGAGCACGATCCGGCGGGCATCCGGCAGGCAGTGGAGCATGCGCATCAGGCGGGTGCAGCGCTGCGGATTCGTTACTACAGCCCGTATGCCGACGAAGAAACCGAGCGGGTCATTGAGCCGCAGACAATTTACGAACGGAATGGCGCGACGTATGTCGAGGCGTGGTGCCAGTCAGAAGCTGCCCCGCGCACCTTCCGCCTGGATCGCATTCTGGGTGTGGGGTGCGGCGGCTAATATAGCGCATTTCTGCCGCCTGTGCCTGCGCTGCCCGCCCTCACTCCGCCACCCCGCGCACGTGCCGGGCGATGACGTTGACCACCGCGCCGCGCTGCTGCACCTGCCCGCTGACCAGCAGCAGCGGTGTGCTGCGCACCACGCGGCGGTAACGGGCATAGACACGCGGGCGCAGGATCACATTGATGAACCCGTGCTCGTCCTCCAGCGTCAGGAAGTGATGTCCCTTCGCCGTCGGCGGCGCCTGATGCACCACCAGCAGCCCCGCCACCTGCACCTGCTGCCCATCCGCCGCCGCGCGCAGCGCCGCGCTGTCCAGCACACCGCGCGCCCGCAGCCGTTCGCGGTAAACCGTCAGCGGATGCGCGCCCAGCGACAGTCCGGTCACGGCATACTCCATGCCCGCCGCCTCTGCCGCGCTCAGTTCCGGCAGCGCTACCGGTTCGGGATCATAGACCAGCCCCAGCGCATCCGGCACCGCCCCCAGCGCCCCCAGCGTCCACAGCAGCGTCCGCCGCGAACTGCCCCAGGCATCACACGCGCCCGCCTGGATCAGGTGCTCCACCAGCAGACGCGGCAGGCGTGTCCGGCGGCAGAAATCCGCCAGATCGCCAAACGGCTGTTCGCCGCGCGCGGCAGCAATCTGCTCCCCCGCCGCGCTGCCCATGCCCTTGACGTAGTTGAAGCCCAGCCGGATTGCGCCTTGCTCCAGCGTGCAGCGGGACTGGCTGGCATTCACGTCCACCGCCAGCACCTGCAATCCGCTCCTTCGCGCGTCGTTGACCAGCACCGCCGGACTCCAGAAACCCATCGGCTGGTTGTTCAGCAGCGCCGTGTAGAACGCTGCCGGGTGATAGACCTTGAGCCATGCCGACCAGTAGACCAGCACCGCGAATGCCGCCGCGTGGCTCTTGGGGAAGGCATACCCGCCAAATGCCTGCAGGCGCGTGAAGACTGCCTCCGCCGCTGCCGCCGCGACCCCCTGCTGCACTGCCCCGCTGACGAACGCACCGCGCAGGTGGGCGATGCGTGCCTCGGCATCCTTTGCCCCCAGCGCGCGGCGCAGCAGTTCGCCCTGCCCGGGCGTGAAACCCGCCAGATCGCGCGCCACCTTGAGCACCTGTTCCTGAAAGAGGATCACACCCAGCGTCTCCGCCAGCGCTGCCGCCAGCCGGGGATGCGGGTAGCTGACCGGCTCTTCGCCCAGCCTGCGGCGCAGGTAGGGATGCACCATGTCGCCCTGCACCGGTCCCGGACGGATCAGCGAAATTGACACGATCAGGTCATTGAACTGGCGCGGACGCAGGCGGGGCAGCACCTGCGCCTGTGCGCGGCTCTCGACCTGGAACACGCCCACCGTGTCCGCTGCACAGAGCAGGTCATAGACTGCCGGGTCGTCAAAGGGCAGCGCTTCCAGATCGGGGCGTATGCCGCTGCTGTGTTCGACCAGCGCCACCGTTTCGGCGACGGCGGACAGCATGCGCAGCCCCAGCAGATCAATCTTGATCAGCCCGGCAGCCTCCAGCCCTTCCTTGTCCCACTGCACGACATACCGGTCCGGCATGCTGGCGGGTTCCACCGGGACATAGTCGGTGACTGGCGCGCCGGTGATGACCATCCCACCGTTGTGGATGCCCAGATGGCGCGGCAAGCCGTCGATCTGCGCGCACAATGCAAACGCCTGCTGCCAGGTGTGTGCCAGCAGCCGCCCGCCCAGCGCAGCGCTCAGCGCCGGCGAGTCAGCAAGCGCCTGCGCGGAATAGGTGTCCAGTGTCGCGGTGGCATGGTCGAGCAGTTCGGGCGGCAGCCCCAGCGCCTTGCCGACATCGCGCAGCGCACTACGGGCGCGAAAGGTGACAAACGTGCAGGCCATCGCCGCGTGGGTGTGCCCATAGCGCCCGTAGACATACTGGATGACTTCCTCGCGGCGTGCCGCATCGAAGTCCATGTCGATGTCCGGCGTGACCTGGCGTTCGTCGGACAGGAAACGCTCGAAGACCAGATCATGCGCCAGCGGATTGACAGGCGAAATGCCCAGCAGGTACGCCACCAGCGAATTTGCCGCGCTGCCGCGTCCCTGGCAGAGGATGTCCTGCTCACGGGCGAAACGCACCAGATCCCGGACGACCAGGAAGTAGTTCGCCAGTCCGGCGCGTTCAATGACCGCCAGCTCGGCGTCAAGCTGCTCCTGTGCGCGGGGTGTGTCCGCCAGCCCGCGCCAGCCTAAGCCAAGTTCGCACAGGTGGCGCAGATAGTCAGCAGTGGTCATGCCGGGCGGGGTAGGAAAGACCGGCAGGCTTTGCAGCCCGTGATGCAGGCGCAGATCGCACTGCGCGGCAATCCGTCTGCTGTTCGCCAGCGCCTGTGGATAGGCAGCAAACAGCGGGGCGAGGTCGTCACCCGACTTGAGATAGTATTCAGCATTGGGACGCAGCGGTGTGTCTTCCAGCGTGCTGTTGTGGCGGATGCAGACCAGCACATCCTGCAGGGGCTGCGCGTCCGGCAGGGCGTAATGCACATTGTTGGTCGCCACGATGCCCACGCCGATTTCTGCTGCCAGTTCGGCAAGCGCGGCGTTCAGCGCGTTGTCACCCGGCAGCAGATGCTGCTGGAGTTCGATCC
>DAOTWP010000364.1:0-10551 GCA_034435675.1 Anaerolineae bacterium | reverse complement strand
GTGCGCTTCGCGGTGCTGGATGACGTGCCCGGTGCGGCGGAAGGTTTTGTGCTGGTGGGCGCGTTTGCGCTGCCGGGCGAGTGAGTGAGGGACGAGGTTTCACGCATGGACGACACCGCCCGCCCGCGCCGCAGAATCGTGCTCTGCCGGGGGCAGTACTGCAATCTGGATCGCCGCGCGGACAAACTGTTGGCACAGCTTGAGCCGCTGCTGGCACAGCTCAACGGCGACAGTTCGCCGCCGCTGGTGAAGCTGACCACCGCCAACTGCCTGAGCATGTGCGGCGCGGGTCCCAACTGCGTCGTGTACCCTGAGGACGCCGTCTACAACCACCTGACAGCGCAGGCAGTCACAGCGCTGTTCGAGCAGCTTGCCGCCGCCCTGCGCGCCGAAGACGCCGGAATGCCGTGAACGGCGGGCGCAAACCCTACCCGCCGTCCCCGTGCTGTTCGTGTGCTGCTGTCGCCTGGCGGCTCAGACCGCTGCCACCGCCGGAGTCTGCCGGATGCGCCACTCGGCACGCGCCTTAATCCCCTTGAGCAGCTTGCGTTCCATCACGAAATGCATCGGCTCAGTAATACCCTGCCACATCAGCCAGTTGGCGAACGTCGCCGGGCAGTAGCTCAGGCGGCTGCGCACAATCAGGCGGGTGCTGCCTGCGTCTACCGGCGCGAGCACATACGCCCATGTGCCGTAGGTGTACTGCTCCGGCAGCGGGGTGACAGGCTGCGCAGCAACTTCGGTTTTTGGGTCGGCAGCAAGCAGCACCAGCGACCGCTGCGGCTGAACCGCGCTGACGAGATACAGCGGATAACCGGGCGGACCCAGCCGCACGGCATCGCCCAATGCCAGATGTTGCAGTTCCGGTATAATGTCGTTGGCATTATGCATCTTGCACCCGGCAAGGTTTTCCAGCAGGTGATAGCTGTACAGCCCGCCGCGTCCCTGCCCCAACTGTACCAGCCAGCGCCACACCTCGTCAGCGGGCGCGTGGATCGTGATCGCGCGCGTAGCGACATGCGCGGGTTCCGGCACAAGCTCGTCGCCTGCCAGCGTCAGCTTGATTTCGGACTCGGTTGCGCCCCAGCGGGTGTACCAGCCGCGCAGCAGCGGGCGCAGCAGCAGCAGCCCGGCGATGCCCAGTGCAGCCCCCGCATTTTCCCACAGAACTCTTAGCTTCGACTCGTGGTAAGCCATGCTTATTAACTCCATGTGTGGCTGTGTTGTTCGTATGCAGCAGCCAGCGGTAATTGTAAGGATATTTGTACTGCTGGCGGATATGTCGAATATCATGTTTCGCCATGCTGAACGTCAAGTACAATATTGAAACTCTGTCCTCTGCTGTAATAGTTTTAGTTTCGTTGCTGTCTCGTGTTTGATTCTTTCTTACCGACTCGCTATAATCGCCACTGTATCCCATCTGTACAGGGGAGCGTTTTGAGGATGAACTCCGAGAGGTCAGGGCTGGAGGCGCGCGAAGACGTGAACGACGAAAAACTCAACAACAGCGCCGAGCAGCCGTCGCATGAATCGGCTGAGACCGAGCCGGTGCAAACAGGAGAAGCCGCAGCAATGAGCAATCAACCCGCAATTGAGCCGGTTTCCGTTTCAGCAACACCGGAATCCGCCACGCCGGAAGTCGAGATGGAAACGTTAGCGCTGCCGGAATCGGAGGAGCAGCCCTCCCAATTACTTGCATCTGAACTGCCTGTTACTGAACCTGCACAGAGCGAGGAACCGGACGCCTATCTCGAGGCGCAGGACAGTGTTGATGCTACCGATATGATCGCTGAAGATGCCCCCACGCCCGCCGCGGTGGCAGACGACGAAATGGAGTTGGCGGTCTCCGATGAGGATTTCCCGCATGTGGGCGCTGTTGATCATGACGATCATGATGACGATGAGTTGGAGCACGACGCCCGTCCTGAAGAAGGTGCAGAGGGTGCACGCCGTCCGGCACGCGAACCGCGCCCGGCGCCAACGCATGGCTTGAATCGCGGCGATCTGGTCGAGGGACTTGTTTCGCGCACCCTGCCCACTGCCGTTTATGTTGATCTGGGTAATGATGTTGAAGGCATGATTCCGGGACGGGAACTGGAGCGTATGACGCGCCAGGCGCTGGACGAATTGAAGCCCGGCGAAAAAGTGCCTGTATTTGTCATCAACCCGCAGGATCATCAGGGACGGCTGGTGCTGTCCTACAACCGCGCGCTGGAAGAAATGGACTGGCGCGAGGCAGAGCAGTACAACAAGAGCCAGAATGTCTACGATGGCAACATCGCCGGGTACAACAAGGGCGGCTTGATTGTGCGCTTTGGGCGGCTGCGCGGCTTTGTGCCCCAGAGCCAGCTTGCTGATGACCGCCGCGTGATGATGCAGGGCGAAACCCCCGAACAGCGCTGGGGCAACATGATTAACGACCAGATCGCCGTGAAGGTCGTCGAGGTAGACCGTTCGCGCAACCGCCTGATTTTGTCCGAACGGGCGGCATCACGCGAGGTGCGCGAAAAACGCAAGGAAACCCTGATTAAAGACCTCACGGTTGGTGAGGTGCGTACCGGGCGGGTGGTCAGCCTTGAGGATTTTGGCGCGTTCGTGGATATTGGCGGCGCGGAAGGGCTGGTGCACCTGACCGAGCTGAGCTGGCGGCATGTGACGCACCCGCGCGATCTGCTGCAAGTCGGGCAGCCGGTCAAGGTTGAGGTCATCAGCGTGGACCGTGACCGCAAGCGCATTGGCTTGAGCATGAAGCGCCAGGAAGCAGACCCCTGGGACGAGGTCGCCAGCACGTACCGGCAGGGCGAACTGGTGCAGGCAACTGTGACCAAGCTGACCAAGTTTGGCGCGTTTGCCCAACTGGTTGAAGCGCCGGACATTGAAGGGCTGATCCACATCAGTGAGCTTTCGGATCAGCGCGTCAATCACCCGCGCGAAGTCGTCAAAGAAGGCGACAAACTGACCCTGCGCGTCGTCAAGATTGACATCAAAAACCGCCGTCTGGGGCTGAGTCTGAAGCGCGTCAATTCTGCCGAGTATCTCGACATTGACATGAACCGCGCCAGCAGCCGTGACAGCGGTGTCGGCGACAGCGGTGTCGGCGACAGTGGTGTCGGCGACAGCGACGACAGCAGTGCCGGCAGCGACAGCAGTGCCGGCGACAGCGTCAGCGACGACTAACTGCTCGCAGGGGCAGATCAACAGGCACAGGAAAATAGGCGGACCAGACGGTTCGCCTATTTTTGCATCACGCCAGCGTCTTTAAGCCATGCCCGGTCATGACGACGACAACCTCGGCGGCGGGCGTACCCAGATGCGCGAAGACCTGCGGCAGCACGGCAGCAGCAGTTGCGCTGGTTGGCTCTACCAGCAGCCCCGCGCGCGCCAGCGCCGTCTGCGCCGCCAGAATCGCGTCGTTGTCCTCGCGCAGCGCCGCCCCTTCGCTGGCGTAGATCGCCTCCAGCACCGCCTGCCCGCGCACGGGCTGCGGCACAATAATGCCGTCGGCAACCGTTTTGCCGGGCGTCAGCGTTACAGGCGCCGCCAGATGCTGCTCCCACGCCTGCACAAACGGATCGCTGCCCGCCGACTGCGCGGCAATCATGCGCGGGACGCGGCTGACCAGCCCGGCGGCATGAAGCTGGACAAACGCGCGGTAAATGCCCAGAAACAGCCCGCCATGCCCTACTGGCGTCACAATCGCGTCCGGCGCGCGGCGTCCCAACTGCTCCCACAGTTCCCAGCCGCAGGTCATCTGCCCGGCAATGAAGTAAGGACTCCAGGCGTGGCTGGCGAACACGGCGGTCTTTGCCGCTGCCATGCAGGCGTCGGTGGTGTTCTGCTTGGCGCCGGGGACTTCGACCAGTTCCGCGCTAAGGCGAATCTGGCGTTTTTTGCCCTGCGGGGCGGCTTCGGGCGCGTAGATGCGCGCGCGTATTCCGGCGGCGCTGGCATATGCCGCCAGCGAACTGCCCGCATTGCCGGACGACTCTTCGACCACCTCCTGCGCGTCATGTGCCAGCAGTTGATTGACCAGCACCGTTGTGCCGCGATCCTTGTAACTGCCAGTCGGGTTAAGCTGGTCGAGCTTGGCGGTAAAGCTGCCATAACCCGGCAGATGCACGCGCGTGATCGGCGTCATGCCTTCGCCCAGGGCGACACGGCGCTGCACCGGCAGCAGCGCGGCGTAGCGCCACAGCGTCCACTCGTCACGGTGGATTGCGCCGGGATCAAACGGGGGCAGGTCTGCCAGTTCCAGCACCGCACCGTTGTAATGCCATGCCAGCGGGTCAATGTCGGCAGCGTCCGGGTGGGCGGGGCAGTAGAGATAAGGATTGGGCATAAGTGGTCTTCCGATCTGTTGACAAGGATGCCTGCGTAAGGCTATTGTTATGACATCATTGTAGACTGAATTGTAGCGCAGATGTGCGGTATCTGCGCACAGGCGGTCTGCTGGCGGTATGCCGTAGCAGCAAACCAGATTGCACGACGGGCAGTTCGCCCGGCAATATGTGGTGGATGAAACCCATGACTCTAACCGATACCCGCAGCCGACCGCTGCGTGACCTGCGCATCAGCGTGACCGACCGCTGCAACTTCCGCTGCACCTACTGTATGCCCGCCGAGGTTTTTGGCGAGGGCTACAAATTCCTGCCGCGCGCGCAGGTGCTGACCTTCGAGGAAATTGCCCGCGTGGCACGGATTATGCTGGGGCTGGGTGTGGTCAAACTGCGGCTGACCGGCGGTGAACCGCTGGTGCGGCAGGATGTCGAACAGCTCGTCGCGCAGCTTGCCGCGCTGCCCGGCGCCGATGATCTGGCGATGACGACCAACGCCTATTTTTTGCCGCAAAAGGCGCGCGCGCTTAAGGCTTCCGGGCTGCACCGGGTGACTGTCAGCCTGGATTCGCTGGATGAGGACGTTTTCCAGCGGATGAACGGGCAGCGCAGCAGCGTGGCGCGGGTGCTGGAAGGCATCGCGGCGGCGGAAGAGGCAGGGCTGGGTCCGGTCAAGATCAACACAGTGGTGCAGCGCGGGGTCAACGATCACACGATTGTGCCTCTGGCGCGGCTGGCACGCGAACGCGGCTGGATCGTGCGCTTCATTGAATATATGGACGTGGGCAACATGAACGGCTGGAAGCTGGATCATGTCGTCCCGGCAGACGAGATTGTGGCAAAGCTTGACGCCGAGATGCCGCTGGAACAGCTTGAGGCGAATTATCACGGCGAGGTGGCGCTGCGCTACCGTTATCGCGGCACCGAGGGCGGCTACGGCAATGAAATCGGGCTGATTACATCCGTGACCAAACCATTCTGCGGCGGCTGCACCCGGCTGCGGCTCTCGCCGGAGGGGCAGTTGTTCACCTGCTTGTTTGGCACACAGGGCACAGACCTGCGCGCGCCCCTGCGCGAAGGCGCCAGCGATGACGAGCTGACGCAGATCATCAGCAGGGTGTGGCGCAAGCGGACAGACCGTTACAGCGAAATCCGCGCGTCACTGACCGAACCCGTGAACCGCAAGGTCGAGATGTACCACATCGGCGGGTAGGCGTAAAGTCTGGCGCGGGCGCGATGCGCTTCGCCCAGCAAAACCCCACACCAGCAGCGCGTGTTCTGAGCAAATGAACGGGGCCTTTGCGTCTTAGCGCGCCGATTGTAGTACACGGACAAGATTAATTTGCCTACCGGACAAGGGGATTAATCCCCTTGTTCAGTGAGCGCCCTCATCTTGTCGAACCAGTAGACTCATCCCCTGGCGTGTATTTGCTTTATTGGAACATTCCCTCTGCAAGCTTGCCGCAGTTGTGCCAATTCCGAAATTTTTATGAGCCATTCTAATCTTAAGCATCGGTAAATCAGTTCTCCATTAGGATTAATCTATCGAAATATGCACATCTAGTGCGCCATTCATGACACACTCAAGGAGCATCATCGCCATGCACATTTCACACCGTTCTGCCGGGATTCTGTTTTTGCTGCTGCTGTTGATTGTAGCCGGGGTCGTCAATGCTGCCTCCACCGCACTGACGCCAGCAAGCCCCTTTGTTGACCTTGATGGCGATGGCATCAATGACATGCGCTTGGTTGACGGGGTCTCTCCTGCTTGCTCGCTGGGGGTATTCGACTGCGGTGATCTGGAAATGCTCAACGGCGCTGCTGCTACCGACTTCATGACGCCGGGGACCTATGCTGCGGTCACCTACGCCGATGCCCTTGCCGGGACGTATGGACAGTCGCGGCTGTATATCGGCGCCGGGAATGGTGTCGATAAACCCTTCATTGTACTCACCAGCGGCGGCACCTTTGTTAAGGTCGTCAATACTGCTTGGAACTGCTGCCCTGCGCCCGATTTTACCTTCGATGTGCTCGGTTCTGTGCCCGCCGGATTCACCCCGGCAGTGGCTTCGACGCTGCCGCAGCCGCCCGATGCCCGCCTGAACTGGCGCGGTGGAGATAATATCGCGGTGGTCTATGAAGGGCAGGATGACAGCGGCGCGCCGGCACTGCATATCTACACCGTCAACAGTGCCAGTCAGGGCGAGATTCTGCTGGTCGTCACCGCCGCCGACTTTGGGGCGCTGCTGGCAGCACCCCCCGCAGAGCATACGCTGGTCGCCAGCGCCGGTGCAGTAGCCGTGTATATCCTGACGACGGGTGAAGTGCAGATCAACATCACCGAGCAGGCAACGGGCAAAATCTATGTGACCATCCTGAATTGGGAGTCAATGGCAGTCACCAGCAGCTACACGCTGGAACCCTGATCCAGCCCATCCGTAAATCAGCTCACAGAGCGGCGCAGGTCGCTCTGTTTTGATTCCGGCGCGGGCAATGGTCTGCTTGTCAGCACGATTGCATTACGCTATACTAACGCAAACGGACGAGTGTCCGCTTCTGTAAAGTCAGCGAGTTTTTGGGGCTACAATCGATGGCAGCAGCATTTCCCTTGCAGGCAACCGCAATCGCGCCGGGCTTTGTGCGGTCTGTCGCGTTCCAGCACTTCCCGGCAGATTCCTTCCCGGTGATTCACCCGGTCCACTGGCTGGTATCACATTTCGCCGTTGGCGGCTGGAGTCCGCTGCAACGCCTGAGCGGCATGCTCACCGCGCACATGACGCAGATTGCCCCGCGCAACGGCTTCACGTGGCATCCGCATCGCGCGCTGGAAATCTATACCTGGGTGCTGGATGGCGAACTGTATCATGAGGACACGACCGGCGGCGCGGGGGTGATCCGCGCGGGCGAGCTTCAGCGCATGTTCGCCGGGGATTACATCGAGCATCAGGAACTGAACCACAGCGACGCATACACGCGGGTGATTCAAATCTGGTTCATTGCCGACCGCCAGCATCGCGGGCTGCCGCCGCACTACCAGCAGGTCACGCGCGACGAACTGCCCGCACGCCGCGCCGGGGATGCGACGGTCTACAGCCTGATTGGCGACGGCTCCCCGATGCAGCAGCACATGACCGGGCGGCTGACGGCGACGAGCATTCCCGCCGGCGGCAGTACCCTGCTGGCAGCGCCGCGCCCCGAGGAAGACCTGTTCCTGTATGTGACGGGTGGCGCAGGGGCAGCGCAGCATGGTAAGGAGGCGGCAGCGCTGGATATTTATGATGTGCTGCTGGCGCGGCACGATGTCGCCCAGGCGGGCGAGACGCAGCTCAGCGCGGCGGCGGACGAACCGCTGCATTATCTCAGCTTCTACCTGCCGCGTTTTATCGGGTGAGCGTTGACGGACACCGGCTGCGGCTGCAACCCTGCGGTTGGAGCGTCAGCCTTCCAGCAGTTCGATCTGCTCCGGCGTGACGGCGATCAGGCACATCTGCCCTTTGGCGGCGCTCTGCTGGTGATAGCGGCGGATCAGGCGGCTTTTGTCCAGATGCCGCAGCGAATTGAGCAGTCCGCCGGGCGACAGGCTGTACTTGAGCGCCACACGCCAGATATAGGCGCGCTTTGATTGCGCGTCGGTGAGTACTGCGGCTTGCCCGGTCACGCGCAGCAGACGGCGGTCATGCGGGCGGCGTTCGATGTTGAGCAGCACGCTCACGCGCGAATCGGCGCGGGCGTTGCGGGCGGCAAGGGTCCAATCGGCAGTGCCCAGCCAGATCTGCCCGTTCACCACCGTGAAATAAAGCGGGTTGATGCTGGGGCGTCCATTGCGCGAAAGTGTGGCAATGCGCCCAACCATCGCGCGGCGCAGCATCCGGCGCACCAGCGGGTCGTCAGGCTTCAGGGTCGTCATCATCCACCTCGTGCAGTGTGCCATAATCCCAGGCGACAGTTTTAGACGGCAGCAGTTCAATCCAGGCATGCCCGGCGGGCGCGTTGGGCGGTGGCGCGCTGTGCTGGGCATACCCGCGAATATAGATCGCGCGCAGGTCGTAGAACTGCATACCTTCATCCACCAGCAGCACCAGTTCCTGACCGGCAGCGGGCGGCAGCCCGGCAGACTGCGGGATGCCCACAAAATAACGCCCCTCGCGCCAGAGCAGCGCTACAGGTTGCGCCAGTGGACCCCGTGGACCGCTGGTGCTGATGCATGCACGCGGCACACGTTCCAGCAGGTCGCGCGCGGCGGCAGGGTCAATATCGCGGGTGACACGCTTCATTGATACAGCTTCCTCGAAAATGGCTCTGAACACAGCGACACCTAATCCCTATACGCACAGGAGCGGCGAAAGTTGCCCATGCCCGGCTGCGGTGTGCGGTGCTGTGGACGGTGCTGCACAGACACAAAACGGCGGCGGGCATCCCGCCAGGACACCCGCCACAGTTCCAGCTATCCTGTTGTGCTGCTGCGAAATGCGCCGTTCGTCCTAGCGCCCCACGAAGGTGATCACCATTTCGGTGTCGGTGATGTCAATGCTGGCGACACGCCCTGTGCCCAGCAGCCCGCGCAGGTAATTGCGCCATGAGGTGGCAATGCTGGTGTTGATCTGGTTGAGCAGGTCGTCGGAAATCGCGCTGCCGTCCGCCGTAACGCTGCTCACGCTCCAGTAGAGACGCCCGTTGTCAATTCTGGGCACCAGTGTGCTGATGACCTGCACCGGCTCATGGCTGCGGAATGCCCAGGTTGCCGTCACGACCACCTGACCGGGCTGCAAATCCACCGAGCGATTCGACACACGCGCGCGCACCGGGTTCTGCACGCGGAAATTCTCGTTGATGCGTGTTTCCGTGAGGGTGAGGCTGCGCCCGCTGGTGGTTTCCTGCGCGAATGCCGGGGCAACCAGCACCGCCAGCGCGGCAATCAAGGTCAGGACGAGCAACGACTTGCGCAGCATGCGGGTGTTCATTTTTGCGGCTCCTTTTGGTAGGGCAGTGTGCCCGTTTTGGTCAATGCTTTCACGATACGCCGCAGATGTTGCCGAACTAGCAGCAGGTGTAAAGCAGCGGTAAAACAAGTGAAAAAATAGCTGTGTCCAACGGGTGGCTGGCTCTGCGCCTAATTCCGAATGCACCGACAACAGGTGTGTATTCGGAAATGGGGGCAGCGTTGCACGGCATTCAAAACCACAGAGTCACAGAGCACTCAGAGGGATAGAGGCAAACTTCTCCGTGCCCGCTAAGTACAACCACAGAAATCTCGCGGGATTATTTTCCGTAGGGGCAGGTCTCAGACCTGCCCCTACATCCAACATTTTCAATTTGGTTGTACTTAGGTCTTTTGTGGTTCATTGCCTTTGCGTTCCTGGTGTCTTTGCGGTTCACTTTGCTGGCACTGTGGGCATTTGCCCCGAAATCCGAATGCACCGACAACAGGTGTGCCCCTGGCGCAAAAATGCCGTATACTCACACACACTCAGCCTGACCTTGCCCGGATGCGCCCACCACTGCCCGGATGCCAATGAACACGCTAATGAACACCCTGCCCGCTGTGCCCATACGCCTTATAAGCCGCCTGCTGTTGGCAGGGGCGCTGCTGGTGCTGGCTCTGCTGACCGTGCCGTTCCCGGCGCAGTCACAGGCAGCGCAGTCACAGGCGGTTACCCCCACGCCGCCCGGCGCGTCGTCCAGTGGTGAGCAATACATCCGCGCGTCCCGGCTGGGCATCACGTTTATCAGTTCCGCAGAGCAGCCCGCCGACGACACACGCTACCGCCGCGCCCTGCTGCTGGGCACAGGCTGGAACCGCTACCCGCTGTACTGGAATCGTGTCGAAACCGCGCCCGGCAGCTACAACTGGGGCGATTATGATCGCGTGATTGCCGACGATGTACGCTACGGGCTGCGCACCAACGCGATTCTGCTGGGACGTCCGCAGTTCTACCAGCAGGGCGGCGGCATTCTGGGATTGGATCAGCCGGTGTTCACCGATGGCAGCGACACGCCCGCGCCGGGCAAGACGATCAACAGCGGCAACCCCTGGGCGCTGTTCGTCTGGAATGCCGTCAGCCGCTATAAACCCGGCGGCACACTGGCGGCGGCGCTGGGCTGGGGCGCGGATCAGGGCGTAAGCGTGTGGGAAGCGTGGAACGAGCCTGATCTCGACCTGTTCTGGAACGGCAGTGTGGCGGAATATGCGCGGCTGCTCAAAGTGACCTATCTCGTC
>DAOTWP010000363.1:0-45792 GCA_034435675.1 Anaerolineae bacterium | reverse complement strand
CTGGACGCTGCCGCTGCTGCTGATTAGCCTGTTCATGCTGCGCGTGGGCGTCGGGTCAGTGAATATCCCGCTGCATGAGATTGTTACGGTGCTGCTGGGGGGCGAAGCCAGCAAAGACTCGTGGACACAGATCATTTTGAACCTGCGCTTGCCTGGCGCGGTGACGGCGGTGCTGGCGGGTGCGGCGCTCAGCGTAGGTGGGCTGCTGATGCAAACCCTGTTTCGCAATCCGCTGGCAGGTCCGGATGTGCTGGGTGTGACGTCGGGCGCAAGTCTGGGCGTGGCTGTGGCGGTGCTAAGTGCCGGGGCAGTGGGCGGCACACTGCTGGCAGGTGTTGGGCTGGCGGATGACATCGGTATGGCAGCAGCGGCGGTGCTGGGGGCTGCTGGCACCCTGCTGCTGATTATGGCGTTTGCCCAGCAGGTGCGCAGCGGCGTCACGCTGCTGATTCTCGGTCTGATGTTCGGTTTTGTCACCAGTGCGGTTGTCAGCCTGCTGCTGTTCTTTAGCATTCCAGAGCAAATTCAAGCATACATTAGCTGGACATTCGGCAGTTTTGATGGCGTTTACTGGCAGCAAATTGTCATTTTTGCGCCCGCAGTGCTGCTTGCGCTTCTCGCCGCCTATCTGCTGGCAAAACCCTTGAACGCCCTGTTGCTGGGTGAAACCTATGCCCGCAGCATGGGGCTGAATGTGCGCCGGGTGCGGTTGCTGATTATCTTTGTGACGGCGGTGCTGGCAGGGCTGATTACGGCGTTTTGCGGTCCGATTGGTTTCATTGGCATTGCCGTGCCGCACCTTTGCCGGGGGGTGTTCAACACTGCCGATCATCGTATCCTGATCCCGGCAGCGATGCTCATCGGCGGGATTATGGCGCTGGTCGCAGGGTTAATCGCCCAGGTTCCCGGCAGCCAGACGATTCTGCCGCTGAATCCGGTCACTGCTGTCATTGGCGCGCCGGTGGTAATCTGGGTGATTTTGCGCGGCAGGCAGGCAGGGCGGTTATTTGCGACATGACAGCTCCTGTACTCAGCGCTGATGATTTGGCAATTGGCTATGCTCCTGTGCGCCGACCGCCGCATATCGTGGCGGAGCATTTGCAGCTTGCGCTCCATGCCGGAGAATTAGTCTGCCTGATAGGACCGAACGGCGCGGGCAAATCGACATTGATGCGCACGCTGGCGGGCATGCAAAAGCCGCTGTATGGGCAGGTAAAGCTGCTTGGGGATGATTTGTCCACCATGCCAGTTACAGCACTGGCACGAAGACTCAGTGTTGTGCTGACCGAACGGGTTGATCCGGGGCTGTTGACCGGCTATGCGCTGGTGGCGCTCGGCAGGCATCCTTATACCGACTGGTCGGGGCGGTTAAGCGTGGCGGATGAGACGGTAGTGCAGTGGGCAGTTGCCGCTGTGGGCGCAGGTGCGCTGGCAGGACGCTATATGCATGAGTTGAGTGATGGTGAGCGGCAGAAAATGTTCATCGCACGCGCACTTGCGCAGGAGCCTGCCGTGATGCTGCTGGATGAACCTACGGCTTTTCTAGACCTCCCCCGTCGCGTCGAGATTATGCAGGTGCTGCGCAAATTGGCGCACAACACGGGACGTGCCGTGCTGCTTTCCACCCACGACCTTGACCTTGCCCTGCGCAGCGCGGATCGCATCTGGATGCTGGCAAGCGGGGGCATGCTCTACACAGGCGCGCCGGAAGACCTGGTGCTGAATGGTGCATTTGAGCAGGCATTTCAGGGAGAGGGCGTCGCATTTGATCGCCAAACAGGCTCATTTCGGTTGACAGCGCTGCAGGATGCAAACATGCCTGTGGCGCTTGTGGGTGAGGGTATTGCCGCGCTCTGGACGCGCCGTGCACTGGAACGGGCAGGATTCACAGTTGTTGATACTGAAGAAGCTGCTATCACAGTAGTGGTAAGCGGCGCAGAACCCCTGCGGTGGGAAGTTCGGTTTGGCGCCCAGCAGGCGGCATGCACAAGCCTGTATGCGCTTGTTCGCTGGTTGCGGCTCGCTGCTGCGGCAGCTTGAGTGCCGCTGGTATAATGCCTGCGCGTTCTTGATTTACCGGCAGGACTAAAATTTACCCGTGACTATAACACTTGATCTGACAACTGCTGCCAGCCATGTGCGCGATGGCATGATTCTGGCGCTGGGAGGCATGACCAACTATCGCCGACCGGTAGCTTTTGTACGCGAACTCCTGCGCCGTAATCCGCGCCCTGGTGAGCTGACCCTATTATGTTTTACCGCAGGCTTTGAGTCGGACCTATTGGTTGGCGCGGGGTGCGTGCAGGCAGTGCGCAGTGTCTATTTTGGGCTGGAAGTGTTCGGGTTTGCGCCGATGTTCACGGTAGCGGCTCAGCGTGGGCAGGTTCGGGTTATTGAGGAAACAGAGGCGAGTCTTGCGCTGGGACTGCGGGCGCGCATGAGTGCGGTAGGGTTTATGCCTTCGCCCGCGTGGATTGCCACTGATCTGCTCAAATTGCGCCCGGATGTTAAGACCATCGTTGATCCCTACAGTGGGGAGCTGCTGGCAGCGTTTCCGGCAATAGGCTGCGATGTTGCCGTTTTGCATGGACTGGTGGCGGACCGTGCCGGCAATGTGCTGTTAAATAACAACCTCGGCGTTGATCTTGAATTGGCAACAATTGCTGATACGGTTATTGTCACGGTTGAACGGTTGGTGGAACAGATACAGCCCGCTGTCGATTGCACCGTTGTTCCATCCCCCGCCGTAGATATCGTGGTCCATGCTCCACGTGGTGCGTATCCGACGAGCTGTTACCCGGATTATCCACTCGCGGGGGGAGAATTCCTGCGCTATATAGACGCCTGTACCATGGATGATTTTCAAGGTTACCTTGCGAGATTCCTACCTTAATCTTCCCGGATAGCGCACAAACGGATTGCTAATCGCGTCAATTCAGGTTATACTCAAAAATAGCCGTATATATCAATGAAAGACCAGGGGAGTTCGTGCAAACGGGCTGAGAGGGTGCGTAACGCCGCACCGACCCTAAACCTGATCCGGATCATGCCGGCGTAGGGAGCGTACTCAAAGCATTCCTTTTGCTTACCACCCCTACGACACCCCGTTAGGGGTGGTTTCAATTTCCCCGGCTCTTTGCGGTCCTGGTCCTGCACCCTGCTGGTCATTCTGCAATGATAATTGATGTCTGAAAGGGGTTTAATGATGCATGGTAAAGGGCTGCTGCTTGTCCTATGTATAATGTGTATGCTTGGAGTCGCCCCTGTGCTGCGTGCCCAAGAGGCCATCACATTAAGACTGATTAGTCACGACAGTTTTAACGTCAGCGAGTCAGTGCTGGCAGCGTTTGAAGCCGAGACGGGAATCACAGTAGAAGTGCTGCGCCTGGGTGACGCGGGAACGATGCTCAATCAGGCGATTCTCACCAGAGACAATCCACTGGGTGATGTGCTGTTCGGGGTAGACAATACGTTTCTGGGGCGTGCGCTTGCGGCTGATTTTGAGTTGTTCCTGCCCTATGAGTCGCCGGAACTGGTCAATGTTGACGCGCAGTTTCAGCTTGACGCGGAATTTCGTGTCACGCCGGTTAATTATGGAGATGTCTGCCTGAATTACGATATTGCCTACTTTGAGGACAGTGCCACCGCGCTGCCGGACAGCCTGCTGGCACTAACTGACCCGGCGTATCGTGGGCTGCTGGTTGTGCAGAATCCCGCGACCTCGTCGCCGGGGTTGGCATTTTTGCTGGCAACGGTTGCCGAGTTTGGCACCGAGGGGGAATATACCTATCTGAATTACTGGGCGGACTTGTTCGCCAATGGCGTGTTGGTCACTGATGGCTGGGAGCAGGCATATTTTGGCGAATTCACGGCAGGAGGTGGCGGCGGAACACGCCCGCTTGTGGTCAGCTATGCCAGCAGTCCCCCGTTTACCTACGATGCACAAACCGATATCGTGACCACCGGCAGCATCGTGGCGGACGGTATGTGTTTCCGGCAGATTGAGTTCGCAGGCATTTTGCGTGGCACGGAAAACGAAGTGGCAGCACAGCAGTTCATTGATTTTCTGCTGAGCGTGCCGTTTCAGGAAGATTTGCCCTTGCAAATGTACGTGTTTCCCGTGAATGCCGAAGCGCAGCTCCCGCAGCTTTTTGCCGATTACGCCCGGATTCCAGATCGCCCGGCAGTGCTTGAACTTGAAGCGATTAACGAGCATCGTGAAACGTGGATTCAAGCCTGGACAGAACTGTTGCTGGCACAATGACAACATTCGGTTGGGGGTGGCGTGTACTGCGTTTCGCGCCATTCCTGTTTCTGATTCTGTTCTTTTTCTATCCACTCGGCAGCATTTTGCAGGAGAGTTTTGCGCCAGATGGCAGTCTGAATCTGCAAAGCCTGCGCGAACTCGCGACATCGGGTTACTACTGGCGCATTCTTGGTTTCACACTGGCACAGGCTGCGCTGTCTACCTTGCTGACGCTTGTCTGCGCACTCCCTGCGGCATATGTTTTTGCGACGTATCGCTTTCCTGGCAAAACGCTGTTGATGGCACTGGCGACTTTGCCGTTTGTCCTGCCGACAGTTGTGGTGTCAGTCGCCTTTGCGGCGCTGATTGGACCGCCGCCGCGCGGGGTGCTGAACAGCGTGTTGATGCAGCTATTTGCGCTGCAAACGCCGCCAATCCAGTTACAGAATACGTTGGCGGCGATTCTGATCGTGCATGTGTTCTACAACTACGCTATCGTGCTGCGTATGGTCGGCGGGTACTGGGCAAATCTCAACCCGCGTATTGAGGAGGCAGCGCGCACGCTGGGGGCACATGGCTGGCAACTGTGGTGGTCTGTGACCCTGCCGCTGCTGCGCCCGGCGCTGACGGCGGCGGCGCTGCTGGTCTTTATCTTCTGTTTCACCAGTTTTGGCGTCGTGCTGATTCTGGGCGGTCCGCGCTTTGCCACACTGGAGGTTGAAATATTCCGGCAGGCAACCGGGCTGTTTAACCTGCCAATGGCGGCGGCGCTCTCACTGGTACAAATCGGTGTGCTGCTGCTGCTGCTGCTGTTCTACACTGGTTTGCAGCAGCGCATCGCCACAGGTGTGCAGCGGGCAGATTCCGTCACACGCCGTCCGCGCCTGCTGCGGGAAAAACTGTTCGTGGCGGGCAATCTGTTGGTGATGGCAGCACTGCTCTTTGTGCCGCTGCTGGCACTGCTGCTGCGTTCCGTGACAACGGCGGATGGGCAGTTGAGCGGTGCGCATTATGCGGCGCTGTTTCGTGACGAACGCAGCGGTATTCTGTTGGTTACTCCCATTGCAGCGATGCTGAACTCACTCCGATTTGCTCTGACCACGACTATCGTGGCGCTGCTGCTGGGACTGCTCGCTGCCTACCTGCTTGGCGGGAGACTTTCGCGACGCGGACGCTGGCTTGATGCGCTGTTCATGCTGCCGCTGGCAACCAGCGCAGTGACGCTTGGATTCGGGTTTATCCTCTCGATGGATTTTGATGGTGTACGGCGTGTGTTTAACGCGCTGGGGTTTAATATCGCTGGCGATTGGGATTTACGCACCTCGGCAGCACTGGTTGTCCTGGCGCATATTCTGGTGGCGCTGCCCTTTGTGGTGCGCAGTGTGCTTCCTGCACTGCGACGCATTCCGCCCAGTGTGCAGGAGGCTGCCAGCGTGCTGGGCGCTTCTCCGGTGCGGGTCTGGTACTGGATTGACCTTCCGCTCATCAGTCGGGGTTTGTTCGTCGGCGGGATTTTCGCATTTACCGTGAGCATGGGTGAATTTGGCGCGTCCATGTTTGTCGCCCGCCCGGAAGCGACCACCATGCCGCTGGCGATTTATCGCCTGCTAAGCCGACCAGGGGCGGAAAATTACGGGCAGGCGCTGGCGATGAGCGTGCTGCTGCTGGTGGTTTGTACGGTTAGTTTTGTGCTGATTGAGCGCGTGCGGGTGTTTGGAATTGGGGAATTTTGATGCTGGCGCTGCGGGGAATCTGTGTTGCGTTTGAAGGTCAGGATGTGCTCCACGGTGTTGATCTGGCAGTGGCGCAGGGCGAAATTGTCTGTTTGCTGGGAGCAAGTGGCAGTGGCAAAACCACGCTGCTGCGGGTGATTGCCGGGCTGCAAATGCCCGATACCGGGGATGTGCTGGTTGATGGCAGATCAATACTCCGGACACCTGTACACCGGCGCGGATTTGGGTTGATGTTTCAGGACTTCGCGCTGTTCCCGCATATGAATGTCGAGCAGAATGTGCGCTTTGGGCTGCGTATGGCGCGTGTGCCGTACGGTTTGCAGCAGGCGCGTGTGCGTGAAGTGGTGGCACTGGTCGGGCTGTCCGGTTTTGAAAGCCGCGACGTTGCCTCGTTGTCTGGCGGGGAAAAGCAGCGTGTTGCCCTTGCCCGTTCGCTTGCGCCCGCACCGCGTTTGCTGATGCTGGACGAACCGCTGGGGGCGCTGGATGCGGCGCTGCGCGACCATCTCGTCAGTGAACTGCGGGCAATTATCAAACAGGTCGGATTAACCGCAATCTATGTCACGCATGACCAGCAGGAGGCATTCGCGATCGCAGATCGTATTGCCGTGATGCACGCCGGGCGTATCGCGCAGGTGGATACGCCCCAGGCACTTTATCGCGCCCCGCGGACGACATTTGTCGCCCGCTTTCTGGGGCTGACCAATATCCTGCCAGTGCTGAGCCGCGATGGATCTGTGGCGCGAACGGCGCTCGGTGCTTTTGCTGTTACGACTGGCGCTGAGGCGCTCCTGATTCATCCCGATGGGCTGCAACTGACGAACACCGAAACACCAGGGGCATTGCAGGGGTGTGTCACCGAAATGATCTTTCGGGGAGACGATTATGTGATGAACATCAGCGTTTTGGAGGATATCACCCTTACGCTGAAGCACCCCTCGGCATCTGGTTACTGCCCGCAGGTGGGCGATAGGGTGTTTGTAGTGCCGAAGCAGGATCGTGTTGTGGCGCTGCGTGATGATGCAAGCTCATGGTAGCACGTTCACTTCATGAGCAAACACTTGTCGGAACAAGGGGGGATTGTTCTTTCAGAAAATGATTGGATTACGGCGTAATGGCGGATATACGGCGTTAACGCCGTATATCCGCACCCTACAACGGGCATCGCCGTTGGGGAGAATTAGCGCCCCAGCACGTATGTCGACCCAGCGTGTTGTTCGGATTATTTTCTGATCCAGCTTCTCCCCTTTATCCGCACACGCCGCCTGCGCCCAGTCTTTGTGAATGCGGCATGCTCAGGCGCAGTCCTTTTGCTCATAGAGCGGCAACTTGACATAAAAGGTGCTGCCAATGGTGGGGATGCTTTCCGCCTCGATGCAACCGCAGTGCAGTTCAACAATCTTGCTGGCGATAGACAGCCCCAGCCCGAATCCGCGGGTGGTGTGTGCGCCATCAACCCGATGGAAGCGTTCAAAAATATGGGGGAGCTGGTCAGGACTGATGCCGATGCCGGTATCGCGGATTTCGGCAACAGCATGTCCTGCGGTGCGGTAGGTACGCAGCGTAATTTTTCCACCGGGCAGAGAATAGCGGGCGGCATTGTGCAGAATGTTCTCCAGCGCCGTTCGCAGTTCGTCAAAATCTCCGTTAACAAGAATAGGCACATCTGATAGAAGCGTTTCCAGCGTTAGCTGCTTGTTGATGATCTCCGACTCAACAATCGCGCTCGCAAAGCTAAAAACCTCGTTGAGATCAAGGGGGCGCATACGCAGGGTGGGTTCGCCATCGAGACGTGACATCGTGACCAGCGACTTGACCAGCCCCAGAATGTGGTTGACCTGCGCCTTCATTTCCTGCACATAATCCCCCAGGTGTGCATTGTCACTGACGTTTTCCAGCATATAGAGTGCCGATTTCATGACCGCAAGCGGCGTACGAAATTCATGCGACGCATCGCGAATGAAGCTGGTCAATATGTGCGATCTTTCGCGCTCCATCGCCAGTTCCATTGCCTGCCGTTCTGCTTGCTTGCGCTCCGCTAGCAGGCTGTGCAGCCTCCAGATCGCGCCTGCTGCCTGATTCGCAACAGTATAGAACAGGCGGATCAGGTCTTCCGTGAAGGCATTTTCTTGATCCGAGCCGATGAACAGCAGCCCGACGATAGCATGTTGCTTGTCTGGTATGATCGGCACCTGAAAGACCGAACGCAGGGCATCAATGCCAGCTTTTGCGCTGGGCAGTGTGCCAACAAGCTGGAATTCAGTACTGACTTCTTCTTCGCCGATGGGGTGTTTGCCCAACTGAGAATAGGTGCGCAGCATGCGATGGCGAATCTGTGCCTGTAAGTCCTGTGAAAGCACGCTTGTGGCGCAAATTGTCAGTTCAAAACCGGGGTCACGCTTGAGCAGCCCGGCGGAGATGGCTTCTGGCAGCAGGCGGTGGACTTTTGCCAGCATCAGATGAATGATCTCATCGTAGTCGAGCGTGTTGCTGAATAGCCGCGAGATTTCATACAGAACGTCGAGTTCAAATGTGCGCTGCTGGTTTTGCTGGCGCAGTGCCAGCAGTTCCTGCTGGAAACGCCGCAGCTCGTCGGTTGGCAGCGGATCGTGATTGCCTTGCGAGGTTGGCAGGTCTGGTTGGGTCGTGCTTAAGACTTCCTCGTGCAGGCTGCGCAGGTCCACACCCGCATTTTGCAGTGTTTCGCTTAACCGGGTCAGCAGTTTGAGGTTCTCAGCGTTGGGCATTGTCAGGTAACGCCGCAGTGTATGCTGATATTGAACGACAATGCGGTTAGTAACCGTCTCTGCCATGCAGGGTGTCTCCGATGGTAGCTGTCATAGGGTCAGAACTTTCGCTCATAAGCCTGCCGACAAGGAGTCTAACCCCCTTGTTCAGGCAAAAGGTTGCTGAGGAGGTGAAAGTTCTAAGGCAATTCACTTCTTGATTATTGTAATCTGCTTATGATGCATTGTGGGGATGATTGTCGCTGTTGTTATCGCTTGCAGCCAAAGTCTAAACTTTCTTTAATCAATCCAGCACCTGAATGATAAAGACACACTGCTCGTCGCCCATAGACTGGCAGGCGGTTTCCACCCCAATGACGCGCGCCTGTGGATTACCGAGTGTTTGTGCCACTGCACCGCACAGAAAGCCGCGCGTGTAATAACAGCCTGGTACGCGGCTCTGCCGCTGGTGTTCTACCAGGTTCTCTCCCTCGAACGACCAGCGTTTCTGTGTATCATCGCTGCTTCTTAGTCGCAATTTTCCCAGCCCTGCTGCGGCGAAGGTTGTCAGGTAATCTTGCAGGCTGGTTGCCGCAATGCGTGCGGCAAACGCTTTGCCGGTGTGGAAGACTGCGCCTTCGGAAAGCTGCCCAACAGCGCGCAGGTCGTGCAGCATCTGTCCAACCATTGTGCGGGAGACGGTCTGCTGGCGTCGCACGTCCAGCAGGGTCAGCCGCAGGTCGCGCGCTGCGTTTTCTTCCCACGTTTCCCAGGGGGTTGATTTTAGTCGCACGGTTTCTTGCCAGACTGCAAACGACCTGCGCGGGCTGAGGCGCGTTTCACCCGTTGCAGGCTGAATGCTAACTTCGTAAGGCTGCCGGGGATCCCCGCCCCAGCGCACCTGTTGAATCTGTTCCGGTCGGAACCAGAAAACATAGTCCGGTGAACCTGGCGAGGGCGCCACTGCCAGCACGCCACTGGCGGTTGCTTGCCAGCTTTCAGCAGGCGGGTAAACCGCTGCAAGTGAATCGGTGGCGAAGATGGGTGCGGGGTGTGTGGCGGACAACCATAACGCAAAGCGCTGGACATCCGCTGCGGGTGGTGTCTCGCCCAGCAGCGTGCAGATATTGTCAAGATACAGCGCTGCACCCTGTGCGTTCACCAGATCAAGAATGGTCGTTTCCTGCGCGGTTAATGCTTCCCGCAAATCGGGATTTGTGTTGAGTGTGTCGGCAAGCACGGCATGTACGGCGGTTGCTTTCAGGCTGTTTTGATAGTACTGCCGCTCCTGCCTGGCGCTAATCTGGATAGCAAGTCCCTGTGCCAGCAGCTCGCAGGCGGCGCGCAGCGGGGCGGCAGAGAAACGCGGGCTGAAGTGATGGCAGGCAATTAGCCCCCACAGACGTTCATTTTGCAGAATTGAAATGACCATTGTTGCGGTTACGCCCATATTGCGCAGGTATTCGAGATGCCCCGGTGAAACACTGCGCAGAACCGCCACTCCGAGGTTGACAGCAGACTGTGCGGGCAGCAGTGCGACTGGCTGGTAATTCACGTCCGGGATGAGGCGCAGCGTATTGCGCAGATAGAGCGCGCGCGCCTGTGCGGGAATATCTGTCGCCGGAAAACGCAGCCCTAGAAACGGTGCGGTACTTTCGTCTCGCGCTTCGGCAAGCACCTCTCCATGCCATTCAGAATCGAAGCGGTAGACCATCACGCGGTCAAAGCCGTTCAGGTCGCGCATCGCTTCTGCCGCCGTCCGGCACAGGGCGTCCAGTGTTTCGGCGGCGCGCATGCGCCCGATAGCGATGTTCAACTGATAATGCAGGTTTGCGGGCAGGTCTTCGCCCAGTGGTTCCAGCTCCACAATAACCTGACTGGCGTTCAGTCGATGCCAGGTCAGGTCGAAGGGTTTGCCGTTGGGCAGGCTGATCCGTGCCGGATTGAGTGCGCGCGCTGCATCCGAACGCAGCGCCTGCGCCAGATTGTGTGCAGCTTCAATTCCGATTAACTCAATGCTGCTGCTGCCGATCAGCGCATCCGCCGGGATTCCAGCCAGTGCCACCAGATTTGCACTCAGGTGTGTGATTGTCAGGTGTGGCAGGCTGATTACCAGCAGGATACCGTGTGGCTGGATACTGCCGGGCAGGTCAATAGGTTCAGTGGTGCAGTTGCTCAGTTCGTAGCGTGGGTCAGAAGTCATTTGGTTGGTTTTCCTGGTAGGCATTAGAGGCTGTGCCTGCCCGGTATAACATGGAATCACTCGTAATACGATTTCTGGACGCGAACGCCATCAATCGAGGACAGCGTATAGGGATAGGGACGACTGTCCAGATAAGCGCCACGCGCTTTCAGCACTTGCAGCACCCGCCGCCCTGTCCGCTGTGGCTGGCTCATGTCGCCCCAGTCCGGCGTATACAGGTCAAGCACAACATCAAACGCATTCAGCAGGCTGTTGGTGGTATCTTCAGGGAGTACACGGCGCAGCATCGTATCGAAGATGCTTACCCCCGGTTGGCGCAGTAAGCGGTTTTTGGCCTGTACCAGCGCCAGAAAAGCCCCCGGTGTACTGTTCAGTGTCAGCGGCGTGAGCGAATCAAAAATGACGCGCAGCGGTCGTGGCATCTGGCGCACATGTTCATTGAGATGAAAAAGCAGGGCTTCGGGGTCATCCGGCGGTAGGCTGTCTGCCCGCGTGCCGAACGTATCGAGCAGGACAAATGATTTGTCCTCAAGATAAGGCGCGGGCAGGAAACCGAAGTGCATCATCGTCTGCTGCATCTGGAAAGCCGGAACATCTGCCGACACAAACAGAACTGCTTCCTTGCGTTGCAGACCCTCAGCGGCAAACTGGTAGGCCAGCGTGGTTTTGCCCACACTAGCATTGCCCTGCACCAGCCATGTAGAACTGTAATGCACGTCTCCGTTGATGATGCCCCGGACTGGCTCAAATGTCAGCGGTGCGTAAGTTTTGTCTCCCGGCGTTTGCGGCACTGCTGTGTGCAGCACATGCACGCCAGCCTTGTCCATCTCCATGCGGAAACGCCCGCGCACATGATCTACACCGCGCATTTTCAGGATTTCGAGATACCGTTTGCGGCGATTCTGATGTTCCATTTCCTGCATCAGCGTCAGGTGTCCATCGGCGAGCGCTTCCAGTTCTGGCGTTGGTATATCCACGATCAGGAGCGTGACTGCCCGCAAGCGCTGAGTCATTTCGATGAGGATTGCCGGGATGTCGCGCAGGAAAGAAGCCGGCAGGTAGCGGCTGAATTCCGCGAAACCGTCAACGACGATGCGCTCCGGCATCAACTCGATAGCTGTGTTAAGAATGGTTTCAGCGTGTGCTTCGGCAGCAGCCGCGTGGTTAGGCAGATACAGACACAGCAGTTCCCCCTGTTTTTTGTGCTGCGGCGCTGGGGTTTCTGGCTGTGGCGCCTCCGCAAACGCGATATATAGGGCGCGCTGTCCAGCACACAAGCCGGCAGCGAGAAATTGCTGTCCAAGCGTGGTTTTGCCGCTGCCCGACACGCCCGACAGCAGCACCGTGTGCCCCGCAGGGATGCCCGTATGCAGCATAGTGTCCAGCCCGTCCACTCCCGGCAGCACCTGCTCCGCCGCGTGCGGGTTTGGCATGATTTGTGGCAGGATTTGTTCAGGGGCATATACCTGAATGCCGTTTTCCTGTATCGTGAAGGTGAGTTGTGCGCGTGGAGCCTGCTGCCCGCGCACTTTGGGAATACCCAGTGTGCGCGGTCTGCCGGGCAGTGTTTCGCTGATCGAAAGTAGAAAGATGGCATCCGCAATGGCAAATTCGATTCGGCGTGCGATGTCATCCGGTTCGTATTCGCCTACAAGAAAGGTGGTTGTTCGCGCGTTGGACAGCCGCACCGAAAGATCGTGGCAGAAGCGGCGAAACGCCCCTTGATCGAGAGTCAGGTCGCTAATTGCCCGGAACGAGTCGATAATCAACAGTTCTGGCTGATGTTGAGCAACCTGCTCCATGATATAGGTGAGCGTGTCTGGCAGCGGGTAATCGCGCACGACGTTATTGATGTCATGATACAGGGCGCGGGTGCCGAACACCTCCGCATCGAAGAACGCAAACTGCTGCATGTAGCGCACCACTTTAGTTAGTGGCTCGGAAAGCGTGGTCATATATAGCGCGATGCTGTCCTGCTGCTGGCGCATCAGGTTGAACAACATCTGCTGCGCGAAGATAGTTTTGCCCGCGCCGGGTTGCCCCGCAATCACATTGAAGGAAAACACAGGGATACCGCCACCCAGTGCGGCATCCAGCCTCGCGATGCCCGTTGGCAGCAGTTTTGTAGGAGGCATGCCATGAGCCTTTCTGCGGTTACACCGTTGCTTTGAAGTGAATTTCGCCGTTTCTTTGGGTCTGAATAATTAGCCCCTGCTGCTGCATGTCTTCCAACTCTTCGATCAGCTCATTTTGTGGCAGGTGTGTTACCGAGAGCAGCACATCCCAGTTTGCTGCGCCAATCTGTCGCAGCGTATCCAGAATATAGCGTGTGCGCGGGGGCAGATATGCCTGGGGACTGGCGGGTGCCAGAACCGGGCTGCCAGAGAGCGCTCCGGTAAGCACGCGCACCGGCTGACCAATCTGAATACCCTGCCGGGTGATCTCAAATTCACGAATGTCTTTGCTGTGCTGTGAACCACGCACTTTTAGAATACTGAGGGCGCGGCTCATTCTGCCCATCTGTTCAAGATAACGCAGCAGAATCACGTTGTCTGCGATGAATGATACCCCGTATTCGCTGAGCTGGAATGGACCAAACAACTCAGGAATTTCGTTACTCAGCATCGTTGTCACGCCCATGAGCTTGAACTCGTTGACCAACGAATAGATATAGTCTTTATACCGCACTTTATCCGGCGTGGATATCTCGATGTCTTTAATCGAGTCAATGAAGATGCGCCGTGCTTGGATGCGTTCGACCACCTCACGAATGCGCGCTGCGTGAATGTCTGGCTGCAATTCTACTGGTGAGTGGTAGAGATGCACCAGCAGTTGGCGTTCTTCAAGAGCACGCAGATCCCAACCCAGCGACAGCGCGATACTTTTTAGCTGATCGGGGTTTTCCTGAAAAGTGACGATAACGCCCGGTTCTTCATTGGCGATGCCAGCAGTGATGAAATGCAGCCCCAGCAGCGTTTTGCCTGTGCCTGCGCCCCCGGCAACCATCGTCGTCGTGCTGTTTAGTAGTCCGCCTTCAAGCATATCATCGAGAGTACGCAGCCCGGTTGAAACTCGTTCGTCTGACATGAGTCGATGCGGGATTTCGAGCGGGGTACGGATGCGCGGGTAGACAATTAGCCCCTCGCTGCTGATGGTCAGGGGATGGAAGCCCTCAAAGAACCCTTCACCGCGCATCTTTAGCACATCCACGAACCGCTGGTAATGCAGCCCCTGCGGTTGGTAGTGCAGCCTGATGATACCATCGGCAATTGCAAAAATCGGTTCTGTTTCGATTTCATGCGCAGTGTATTCACCGATAAAGAAAGTGGTGACGTTCCAGGTGATCAACCTTACGGCGAGATCGTAGCCGAACTTGCGCACTTCCACGACATCCTTTGCCATATCGTGGATTGCCTTGAAACTATCAATCACCACAATATTGGGTTTATGTTCCTGGACATGATTAATAATGACATCAATAGCTTCGGGTAGGCTTTGCTGGCGCACCACTTCGCCAATGTCCCGGTAGATGATGTCTGTATTCACCTTGTTGGGGTCATAAAAGGAGAACTTTTGCAGGTAATGCAGCATCTTGATTGCTGGTTCTGACAGGGTTGTCAGATACAATGCTTTTGCGCTGGGCGCTGCGTTATGAAACATCGCCTGCTGTACGAGAATCGTTTTGCCGCTGCCCGGTGCACCGCTGATGATATTGATTGACAAGCGGGGGATACCACCGGAAAGTACGTGGTCTAAGCCCGAAATGCCTGTGGGGATTTTGCCAGTGCTGCGCTGTGCCGGTGCGGTCATTACGGCGTCCGTCCTTCAATTTCCTTGAGTAGTTGTCGAACCAGAATGTCCCCTGTCAGGAGGGCGAGAATATCAATCAGGTTGGCGATCAGTTCCTTGAGCGCTTCGCGGATCAAGCCGCGTTCTTCTTCGCTGATGTACTGGCGGAGTGTCTCGAACGAAACACCTTCCGGTTTGATCGTCAGGTGTTTGACCATCGGGTAGGTTTCCTGGGTAAGCACCAGCGCACGTTCCATAATCGCCGCGACTGTTACACGTCCGAGAGTAGGGAAGATGCGATTCCAGATGGTCTGAATTAGTTCTTCATAAATTTCCAGAACTTCTTCTTTGCGCGCCATGCTCACCTTCTCAGCCAGCAAGCGCTCAACCGCTTCATACCCTGGACGTTCTTCCGTGTCATTTATGTTGCGTTGTTTTTCTTCGTCCGTCATGTATTTCCTGCTAGATCATTCGCTTTCACCGGGCATAGATTGGCGCATACAAGCTCTATCATTATAGATGAGTCTTGTGCGCGAATCACCTTGTTCTCAGTAAGCCGTAAGGAAACGCGCAATGCTGGTTGTGAGCGCGCTGTTTTGGCGTCGTTCCAATCAAAAACGCCCCAGTGGTGATCGAGGCGTTTCTGTCAATTGCCAGACTGGAAGATGCTAGATGTCCAGATTGCGCACGTTCTTCGCGTGAGTCTGGATAAACCGGCGGCGCGGGGGCACACTTGCGCCCATGAGCATGTCAAAGACCACATCTGCCGCTGCTGCATCATCAATAGTCACTTGCAGCAGTGTGCGGTTCTGCGGGTTCATGGTTGTCTCCCATAGTTGATCCGGGTTCATTTCGCCCAGACCTTTGTAGCGCTGGATGACAACTTTGTCCGGTTTATCGTATTTGCGCAGCGCTTTGGCAAGTAGTTCTGTTTCGTTGAAGCCGGCTTCATTGTAGATGTAGTCATGCTGCTTACCGTTCTTGAGCAGGAAGATGGGCGGTTGCGCAATGTAGAGGTGTCCCTCCTGGATGAGCGCCTGCATGTGTCGGAAGAAAAAAGTCAACAGTAATGTTCTGATGTGGCTACCATCTACGTCAGCATCCGTCATAATCACGACACGCCCATAACGTAGGCGGTTGACATCGAAGTCATCTCCGATGCCTGTTCCCAGCGCGGCAATCAGCGCCTTGACTTCGTTGTTGTCGAGAATCTTGTCCATGCGCGCGCGTTCCGTGTTCAGGATTTTCCCGCGCAGGGGCAAAATCGCCTGAAAATGGCGGTCACGTCCTTGCTTTGCGCTCCCGCCGGCACTGTCGCCTTCGACGATGAAGATTTCCGCATTTTCGCCGTGTGACGAGCAGTCTGCTAACTTGCCTGGCAGGGTGCTGCTTTCCAGCAGGCTGGGTCCACTGCGCACTAGATCGCGCGCCTTGCGGGCGGCTTCACGCGCACGCATACTGGTCATGCATTTTTCAACGATTTTGCGCCCTTCACGCGGGTTGAGTTCAAGAAACTCGTTGAATGCCTCGCTAACTACCTGGGAGACCATGCCCTGCACCTCTGTGTTGATTAGCTTAACTTTTGTCTGGCTTTCAAACGAGGGCGCGGGATGTTTGACGCTGACAATCGCCGTAATGCCTTCCAGCGTGTCGCTGCCGGAGAAATTAGGGTCTTTTTCTTTCAGCAGACCAGCTTTGCGTGCGTAACGGTTAATTACGCTGGTGATTGAGGTGCGCAGTCCAGTCAGGTGTGTGCCGCCGTCGGGTGTGTTAATCGTGTTGGCGAAAGCCATTTCCGTCACCGTCGAGGAATCGGTGTACTGGAAAGCAACCTCAATGCCGACTGCATAGGGGGCTTTGCCTTCCGGTGTGTATTCAATTTCCCGTTCGATATACACTGGGTCATGTAGTGCGCGGCGATTGCGGTTCATATAACGCACGAAGGTTCGCAGCCCACCCTCGAAGTAGAACGTCTTCTCGCGGGGGAAGGGCTTAGTGCGTTCGTCGCGCAGGGTGATCAGCACGCGACGGGTGACAAGCGACATCTCGCGGAAACGCTGCGTCAGCATGTCGTAGCTGAATTCGTTCGGCTCAAGAATCGTATAGTCGGGCTTAAACAGTTGGATGGTGCCAGTGCCTTCATCTGGTTCCATTGGGCGAACACGGCGCACATCGCTGATTGGGCGGCCACGTTCATATTCCTGTTCCCACAGGTAGCCTTCACGGAAAACGCTGGTTTTCATCCGCTCCGAAAGGGCATTCACTGCCGATACACCGACGCCGTGCAGACCACCGCTGACCTTATACGCGCCACTGCCGAATTTGCCCCCCGCGCCGATGCGAGTCATAACGACTTCGATGGTCGGTCTGCCAGTATCCTTGTTGATGCCGACGGGAATGCCACCACCATTATCACGCACCGAAACAATATTGTCGTCGTGCAGCGTCACCGTGATCTGGTCACAGCGCCCCGCCAGTACTTCGTCAATGGCGTTATCAACAACTTCATACACCAGATGATGCAGTGCCTTGACATCCACTCCGCCAACATACATCCCCGGACGCAAACGTACATGCTCCATGCCTTCTAATGCGCGAATGTCAGCATCCGTTTGCTGCCGAATGGGTGCGGTTTCTTTATCCGCCATGCGGGTCTCCTCGTAGCCGTTCGACTGTGTCCAACCTCAGGATTACACAACAGAAGCCGCGCTGATTTGGCGCGACTCTCTTCTTTATTATAGTGTATCGCTGGAAAGAAGACAATAGGGTGAGGTCCGCTCATCTGTTCTGCCGAAAACGCGCTGCGGAAAAGTGCGCCTGCGGCAGCAAAAACACCTTACACAATGGCGGCGGATTGGTTACAATGGAGGCATGCTGCCCCTTTAGCTCAGAGGATAGAGCAGAGGTCTTCTAAACCTTGTGTGGGGGGTTCGAGTCCCTCAAGGGGCGCCTAGTACTTTTTTCAGGTTGCTGTTGAAATTCTTGTAGATACCAGAATGCCCGCAGTGTAGGCGGGCATTTGGGCTTAATATGCAACAGGTTGTTCTGCATCGCAAAGTACTACGCCATGATTTCGGCATAGACCTGCTGGGTTTCCGGCGCGGGTTCCTCGCCCAACTGCTTGAGTTCTTCGACAAACTTACGGTAATGCGCGGCCGCCTCGCTGCGGCGTCCCAGATTGTTATACAGCAGCAGCAGTTCGCGGTGAACGTCTTCGCGGTGGATGTCTTCGGTCACAGCGCGGTGATATAGGTTGAGTGCATAATCATAGCGTTCACGGTCGATGTAATACCGCGCCGTATGCATCAGCGCTTCCATATAGCCGACGCGGAAATCCTCGCGGCGCTCAGAAATCCAGGGGTCAGTATGCCCTTGCAAGAATGGACCGCGGTACAGGTCAATTGCCCGCTGCCACGTTTCTACGGGGTTCGGGTTATTGTTGTCACGCGCTTCCATCAGCGTGGTCACAAAGTCCATCACGTCATAATATACCGTAAGCTGCGGGTTCACCTGGTAATAGCCGTTTTCGTGAACCAGCACATCCATTTCCAGCGCCTTGTGCAGCCGCCGTTTGGTGACATGGAACACATTGACTGCCTGATCCATGTCTAGTTCGGGCCAGAACGCCTGACAGATTTCGGAACGGGTAATCACCGGGCGATCCAGCGCGAAGAAAAACAGCAATCGCGGTAAATGCCCCTCCCAACTGTCGATAGGCTGGTCGTTGAGCAGGACATAACCCGGACCCAGTGCATTGACTTCCAGAATATCCTTGCCGCCGCTTTCGATGGCATAAAAATCCTTCACAATCAGGCGATCATCTTCCAGAATCAGCGCTTCACGCTTGGCAATCATTGAGACCCACGGGAGGCGCGGCAGCGTGCGGCTGTTCAGGATCAGGCGGCAGTTTTCCGGTAGGTGACTGACCAGCTTTTCGACAAAGCGCTGGACATCATCGGCAATATCGCTGCGATCATATTCATCGAGGATAAACAAGCAGTCCTGATCGCTGATTTCGGCAAGATCCCTGGCAAAAGCGTCCAGAACCTCATCGAAGTGATGCTGAAAGTTTTCCAACACTCCGGGACGCAGCATATTGGTGTACCGTCCAAAGGTAGGGTGTTGGTTAGCAAGATCATGGGTGATGCCGGCAATCAGCGACGGAACGCTGATGTCATCCGGTCCAAGGGCGTAGTAGAATACATCCATGCGCCCTTCCTGATTGGCGTTGACCATTCGGGCGATCAGCGCGGAGCGGTAGCGGCTGTTGGGGTGCAGCAAAATCGCTCTCGCATGTTGTGCCTGTGCGAGTAGGGTTTGGTATTGATGTTCGATTAAGCCTTGCAAACTCATGAGTTCGCCTACCCTCTCTTCGTGGTGGAACATTTATAGATGAGTATAACATAAACGCTAAGATTTTTGCTAATCACTGCGTATTTTACGCTTTACCGATAAGTTTGCAAATGAGCAAAGTAAGTGCTATTGGAGAATCTGTAAGATGACATCTATAGAGCGTCCCCCACGCACGTTGGGGCTGTCCATTGCCATTCTACTGAGTGTCGTGCTTTATTCCGCGCTGCCACTGCTGCCTGTGATTACAATCATTACACTGCGTATTCGGTTTCAGAGTTTTTGTGAGGCACTGCCCACTTATCTCACAGAGGAGTTTTGCGCGGCGGGAATTGATCCTTTGGGGTTAAATGAACCACTCATGGCGCTGATGGCAGTGCTGGGCATCGCTTTTCTATTCATTGCCATTCTCGCGTGGCAGGGCAACCCGCCTGTTATCCGACAGCTTCACATCGGCGCTGTGCTGGTGTTGACTCTGTTGGTTATGTTTATTTATGTCACACAACTGTTGCGCCCTGCTAGTCTGGACAACCTACAAACATCACTCAGCGGGCTTTTATGCGCGGTGCTGCCCCCGTATCTGTTGGGACCGCTGTATATTGTCTGGTATCTGACCCGTGCGCCTGCGCGGGCGTTCTATCGCGGTTATTACCTGACACCGCTAGAATCGCCGCCACCAACAGAAGCTGTGCCTGCAGAACAGGAAGGCTAAGAACCGGTCCACTTGGGGTAAGCTGGCGCGCCTGGCGGCGATCACGGCAGCCTACAACCTGGGTCTGCTACTCAATCGGCTGCTTGGACGCGCCGATGGCGCCCTTGAAACCCTCATCCTTTGATACCGGACAAGCCTTAAATCCCTCTCCTTGGGGAGAGGGACTTAAAAAACCAGCCTGCCCCGTATTCACCCCCTCAGCCTTTGGGGGAAAGGGTAGGGGCTGCGGGCTTCACGCTCAAAACGGGGCTGAGTAGTTACGGTCCAGGTGGCTGAACGGCTGGCTGCCTAGCCTTCCTGAACGCTGCTAATTCTGGCTTATGATGAAGGCGAATTGTTGGCGATTTCTTTTTCGCGGGTTTCCATTTCCAACTGGATCAGCATACGCCGCAGAGTTTTGCCCACAATAGATTTGGGCAGTTCGTCAATGAATGCAAACCGGCGCGGGACTTCGTAAGGGGCGAGATGGTCCGAACAAAGCGCGATGAGTTCCTTTTCGCTGGCGGTCATACCCGGTTTCAGGACAACCCATGCCTTCAGTGTTTCTTCGCCGGCTTTTTCCGGGTGTGGAATTGCGGCAACTCCCACTTCAAGCACAGCAGGATGGTCTTTGATGACCTTCTCGATGTTGGCTGGATAGACATTGTAGCCACCAATCAGCGCCATATCCTTTTTGCGGTCAACAATGTAGAAGTAGCCATCATTGTCCATGTAAGCAATATCGCCGGTATGCAGCCAGCGTTTGCCATCTTTTTCTTGCAGCACGTTGGCGGTTTCTGTCGGCATCCCATAATATCCGACCATGATATTCGGGCCACTCATCAGCAGTTCCCCGACTTCGCCTACGGGCAAATCCGTTGCGCTGTCTTCCAGATCAACAATGCGCATGTCCATGTCTGGCAGCGGCAGTCCGATAGATCCGGCACGGTTTTCGCCCAGCAGCGGATTGGTATGCGTGGCGGTAGGCGCTTCGCTCATCCCAAAGCCGTCGCGCAGGCGGTTGCCGCTGAGTGCCTCAAACTCGCGTTTGGTGGCGGGCGGCAGCGGCGCAGAACCACTGTTGGCGACGATGATTGAATTCAGTTTGACGTCGCCGGACTTTACACGGGGATGGTTATTGATGGCGTTGAACAGCGCAGGCACGCCACCAAAATAGGTTGGCTTGAATGTCGCGATCTGATCAACCACTTCGTCAATATCGCGGGCGTTGGGTACCAGCGCTACTGCCCCGCCCTGCGCGATGGTCAGACCCAGCACCGCCACCATGCCGTATACGTGGAACATAGGGATTGCCCCCAGCGAAACGCCCTTGCTCCAATCAATTTCCCGGAACTTGGGGTCGTCAACATGGGTCCATGCCTGCATTTGCAGAATATTGGCAGCTAGTCCGCTGTGGGTAGACATCGCCCCTTTGGAAATGCCAGTTGTGCCACCGGTGTACTGGAACAGCGCCAGAGCATCTCCTTTTACCTGCAAGGTCGGTTTACGCCCCGCCCATTTCTTGATGACATCCTGCATCCACACATCACCACTTGCCAGGTGGTCAACGTAGTGTCCCTCTTTACGCTCTTTTGCCAGCGTAAACAGGGCGTGCCCAAGCGGCGGGAAATATTCCTTGATGTTGGTGACAATCACGGATTTAAGCTTTGTTTGCGGTTGAACCTGTTTGATGAGATCGTAGAACAAGCTCATGACGATGGCAAATTCGGCACCGCAGTCGTTAATCTGGAATGCCATCTTGTCTGCCGGATAGGTGGGATTCGTGGCAGCAACTACACCACCCGCCTTAAGCACGGCAAAGAAGCTGATAGCATAGGCGGCAGTGTTAGGCATGACCAGCGCTACGCGATCACCCTCTTTTAAGCCCATGTGCAGCAGCCCGACTGCCAGTGCATTGGACAAATGATTTAACTGTCTGTAAGTGATGGATGCCGTTTGCCGCCCAACGACCGGCAGCATTACGCTGGTCAGCAGTGCAGGGTTATTGGGATATTTTTGAGCCGACTCGATGAGGAAATCATGCAGCGCTTTGTCCGGATAGGGTTCAAGTGTTTTGGGAACTCCGGGATCGTAATGGTTGGTCCACGGACGCTCGGCATAAGTGACCATCTTAAAAACCTCTCTTCAAATCAAGTTTCAAGTGGGGAATATTATAACGACTTCGCGGGGTTTGGCGCAGTATTTGGGCAGGCAAGCAGACCAGCCTGCCCCGTAAGCAGCCTGCCTACTGCATCATCCACGCCCGCCAGGATTCTGGAATGCGGGCGACCTGCCCCTCGTGGGTGAGGCAAATGTGTTTGCTGCTGCCCTTAACCAGCACTTCGCCTGTGCCGGCGTTGAGGATTTCATAGGCAAAGGTCATCGAGCGACTTTGCAGCGTTTCCACCCAGCAGCGAATCGTCACGCGGTCACCGTAGCGGGCGGGTTTGCCATAACGTGCCTGCACTTCGCTCACCGCGAGGAAATAACCGTCGCGCTCGAAATTGGCGTAATCGCTGCCACGCTGGCGCATGTAACTGCTGCGCCCTTCTTCGAAATAAACGATGTAGCTGGCATGATGTACGATACCCATAGCATCTGTTTCAGCATAGCGGACATAGAAGGTCGTCTCCGACACAAAACGATTACTCGACTGCTGCACGGCTTACGACTCCTGTTCTGTTGTTTTAAGCTGGTGTCGCCGCGCCAGTTCTGTACGCACTGCCTCCAGCGATATGCCCAGTTCTGCCATCAGCACCAGCGTATGGTAAAACAAATCGGCAAGCTCGCCTACCTGCGCTGCCTGTGTCTGGCTGAGCGCCGCCACGATGACTTCGGTGGCTTCTTCGCCGACTTTCTGGGCGATACGCGGGCGTCCGTCGCTAAAGAGGCGCGTCGTATAGCTGTCTTCCCTGGGGTGCTGCCTGCGGTCTGCGATGACTGCTTCAAGTTGGTCCAACATGTCCGCCATGATCGGTTTCTTTCTGTTCGCTCAAAACAAATTCATCGAGGGTGCGGAAAAAGCACGATACTGCGCCGGTGTGGCAGGCAGGTCCTGCGGGGTCTACCAGCAGCAGCAGCGTGTCGCCATCGCAGTCTATGCGCAGTTCAACAACGCGCTGGCTATTGCCTGATGTCGCGCCTTTGTGCCACAGCTCGCCTCGGCTGCGGCTCCAGAAGACCGTTTCACCAAGTTCGAGCGTTCTGCGCAGCGATTCGCGGTTGACATATGCCAGCATCAGCACTTGCCGTGTCTGCGCGTCCTGAACAATGGCAGGAATCAACCCCTGTGCATCCCACTTCAGTTTGGACAGCGCCTCATTGTTGAGCATCATGGTCCAGTCCTTCCCAACCACTCAACCGCACCGGCACGCCTGCCTGCGCCAGATATTGTTTGAGATCGCCGATGCGCAGTTCATTGTAATGAAACAGTGATGCCGCCAGCGCTGCGTCCGCGCCTGCCGTCGTGAGTGCATCCCGAAAGTGTGCGCTGCTGCCCGCCCCGCCTGATGCAATCACCGGGATAGCTACGGCAGCGGTGATCGCCGCTGTCAGTTCCAGATCATAGCCAGCTTTTGTGCCATCCCGATCCATGCTGGTGAGCAGGATTTCGCCCGCACCGCGTGCTTCCACTTCCTGTGCCCATTCTACAGCGCGTTTTTCGGTTGGAACACGTCCACCGTTGATATGGACGATCCATTCATCGTTTACTCGTTTGGGATCAATGGCGACAACAATGCACTGGCTGCCAAAGCCCCATGCACCCTGATTAATCAAATCCGGGTTGCGCACTGCTGCGCTGTTGATACTCACCTTATCTGCACCTGCCAGCAGCGTGGCGCGGATATCCTCGATTGTGCGAATGCCGCCGCCTACACAAAACGGAATAAAGATGCTGTCGGCAACACGGTGCACCATATCCAGCATCGTGCCGCGATTCTCGTGCGATGCGGTGATGTCCAGGAAAACGAGTTCATCAGCGCCTTCACGATCATAGATTGCCGCCTGTTCCACCGGATCGCCAGCGTCACGCAGGTTGACAAAGTTGACACCCTTGACGACACGCCCGTTCAGGACATCCAGGCAGGGAATAATACGTTTTGCCAGCATAGGTTAATTGCTGCTCCTTGCTGCTTGCAGTGCATCTGCCAGCGTAAACCGACCTTCATACAATGCCATGCCAATGACCGTGCCTGCCACAACGCGGCTCTGTGCAAGCTGTTCTATCTCAACCAGACTGCTCACCCCGCCGGAAGCGATCACTGCCAGTCCGGTTGTCTTTGCCAGCGCAATTGTGCTGCTGATGTTTGCGCCGCCGAGCTGTCCATCACGCGAAACATCGGTGTACAGCGCATGCCGCACGCCTCGCGCTGCCATCTGCTGCCCTAATTCCGCCGGGGTCAGCGCTGTTTTTTGCTGCCAGCCGTGCGTGGTGATTTTGCCGTCGCGGGCGTCCAGCGCAATGCAAAGGCGTTCTGAACCCCACTCTGCCAGAGCTTGCTCTACAATTTCGGGCTGCTGCACTGCCAGCGTGCCCACCACGACCCGCTGTGCCCCGCGCTCAAGCGCCAACCGGATGTCCGTCAGGCTGCGCAGACCGCCGCCAAACTGCACCGCAGCACCAGTTCTGGCGACACTTTCCAGGATATGCCCGTTCAGGTCAGCGTCAGGGGTGGCAAATGCGCCGTCGAGGTTGACCATGTGAATCCACTGTGTGCCCGCTTCGATCCAGCGCTGCGCGACCTCTAGCGGATTATCACTGAACACCGTCTGGCGTAAAGGATCGCCCTCCTTTAGCCGTACCACTTTTCCCCCGCGCAGATCGATTGCCGGATAAATCATCATGTGGTCGCACTCCTCGCGGCTTCGGTGAACTTCAGAAAATTGCGCAGAATTCGCAGACCGGTTAGCTGGCTTTTTTCCGGGTGGAACTGCACGCCGTAAATCGCGCCGCGCTGCACTACCGCCGTGAAATCAACGCCATAATCCACTATGGCGACAATGTCTGCCGCCTCCGCCGGGACGCAGTAATAACTGTGGACGAAGTAGGCATAACCTTCGGCGGGAATGCCCGCCAATAAATCGCAAGGACGCCGTACATTGAGCGTGTTCCAGCCCATATGCGGTACTTTCAGTCCTGGCGTGCCAGGAAACCGTGTAACATAACCCGGTAAAATTCCCAGCCCTGCATGGTCGCCCATTTCGTCGCTGTGTTCAAACAGAAACTGCATGCCCAGGCAAATGCCCAGGTAGGGCACTCCGGCAGCGAGGGCTGCCTTTAGCGGCTCAACCAACCCCTGAGCGTGAAGCTGCTGCATGCCCGCGCCAAACGCGCCCACACCAGGCAGGATAATCTGATCCGCCCCGGCAAGACCCCTGGCTTCGCGCACAAGACAGATGTCCTTTGTGCCGAGGTGGTTCAGCGCGTGCAGAACACTGCGCAAATTGCCTGCTCCGTAATCAATGACTGCAAGCATGGCATACTCCTTGGTTAAGGCAACAAAAAATCCCGCGGGAGGCGGGATTGGCTGTAGCAAACGAAATTACTGTGAGGGTTTATCAGACCACCAACACCGCGCCGTGTGTATGTCGGGTGTTATGATGAGGGTGGGCGGTGTACAACTGCATAAACCTCACAACATTCAAACGATTTTTAGAGTATAACGAGGGCTTCGGCGCTTGTCAACGCACTACTGAACGCTACAATCAGCACAAATCGGCACAGGAGAGATGGCATCCTGATGAGCGCAACCATTGCTTTGTTAACGGACTTTGGTACGACGGATATGTATGTCGGGGTGATGAAGGGTGTCATACGGCGGATTTGTCCCGATGCGGCACTGGTGGACATCACACATCATATTGAACCCCAGAACGTGCGGCAAGCGGCATTTGCCCTGATGGCTAGCCATAGTTATTTCCCGCCTGGTACAGTGTTTCTCGTGGTCGTTGACCCCGGTGTTGGCACAACACGCCGTCCAATCGCGGTGCGGGGGGGGGATAACATCTTTGTCGGGCCGGATAACGGTGTGCTGACCTACGCGCTGGCAGGTACAACGCCGTTAAGCATCGTCGAACTCAACAACAGCGCCTATCATCTGCCCGAAGTCAGCGATACATTTCATGGACGCGATCTGTTCGCCCCGGCAGCCGCTTACCTTGCTGGTGGGGTGAAACTGGAAGAACTGGGCACAGCGGCGGACAGCATGTTTGTGCTGCCGACGCCGGCACTGCTGGTCAGCGGCAAAACCATCAGCGGGGAAGTGACGCAGATTGACCGCTTCGGTAACGTAATTACCAGCATCGGCTATCTGCACTGGGTCAATGCGGGGCGATTGCGGTTGTCGCCGCGCTTTGGCGACCAGCACACGCCAGTGCCGCTGAATGCAGAAGAGTCCCGTGTTGAACTGAACAGCACCGTTCAGCACGGAATACGCCACACGTATGGCGATGCTCCGCGTGGTGAGCTGTTGGCGCTGGTCGGCAGCAGTGGATTCCTTGAGTTAGCGGTCAATCAAGGCAGCGCTGCCGCACGTCTGGGGGTAGAAATCGGTGATCGGGTTGAACTCACAGCAGGATAAAACAAGATGGAGCAGTTCGTAATTCAAGGTGGGCAGCGCCTTGCCGGGGAGGTTACACCAGGCGGCAATAAGAATGCAGCGCTAAAAATGCTGCCCGCCTGTTTGCTGACTGACGAACCCGTCGTGCTGCATAATGTGCCCGAAATCGGTGACATGGCAACCAGCATCGAGATCATGCGCAAACTCGGTGTTCAGGTCGAATGGACTGCCCCGCGCACGCTGCGCGTTCATGCTCAAGATGTGAAAACGAGTACACTGGATGCTGCACTAGCAGCGAAAATCCGGGCGAGTGTCGTTTTTGCCGGACCTTTGCTAGGCCGCACCGGACAGGCAGAATTTCCTGCGCCGGGTGGCGACACAATCGGCGAACGGCGACTGGATGCACATGTGTGGGCACTGCGCAAGCTGGGCGTTCAGGTAGATTTTGATCGGGGTGCCTATAAGATGTGGGCGGATCGCCTGACGGGCAGCACGATACTGCTGCCTGAAGCCAGCGTAACCGCCACCGAAAATGCGATCATGGCGGCGGTGCTGGCGCGCGGTAGCACGATCATCAACAATGCTGCGGGCGAACCGCATGTGCAGGACTTATGCAACATGCTTAATCTGATGGGCGCAAAGATTGCGGGCATCGGCAGTAATCGCCTGTTGATTGAAGGTGTTGACCGGCTGCACGGCGCCGAGGCGCGCGTCGGCGCGGATTTCATGGAAGTGGGCAGTTTCATCGGCGTTGCGGCGGTTACAGGCAGCCAAATTCGCATCAAGGAGGCGGACCCACAGTATCTGGATATGATCGCGCTGGTCTTTGAACGTTTGGGTGTCACGTGGGAAACCGATGGGCAGGATATTCTAGTGCCTGCCATGCAGCCTCTGGCAATTGTCCCGGATATTGGCGGGCGTATGCCTACCATCAAAGCGCAGCCCTGGCCTGCCTTCCCGCCTGATTTAATGAGTATTGCGCTGGTCATTGCCACGCAGAGCGCAGGTGCGGTGTTATTTCATGATTGGATGTACGAGAGTCGCTTCTTTTTTACAGACAAGCTGGTACGCATGGGGGCGCGGATCACATTGCTTGATCCGCACCGTGTGCTGGTTCAGGGTCCAACGGCATTCAAGGCGGCGCGCTATATTTCCAGCCCCGATATTCGCGCAGGGATGGCGCTCATCCTGGCAGCGCTGGCGGCAAAGGGCGAAACGCGCATTTCCAACATTCGCCAGATTGACCGGGGATATGAACGGGTGGATGAGAAACTGCGCACATTGGGCGCGAAGATTTGGCGTGTGACCGACCAGCGCAGTCCGGCAGAAACGGCGCTGGTCGAGACGCAAGAGCTGAATGCTGCTGACCCCGGGCATTGAGAAAGTGTCAGCTGACAGCAAGTGCGAACGCTCACATCCAATTTGCGGGCAGCAGCTACTAATGACTATTCGGATTGCGGGCAGCGCGGCGGGCAGCATCTAATACCTCACCGACCTTGATTTCGCTGACGCAGGGGTGAAACTCCGGCAGGTCATCTGCCCAATCAAGCACCCGGCAAGGACGACAGCCAATTTCTGTCGTGATTACATAGTGCTGTTCCGGCGCACCCCAGGGGCGGAATTCGGCAGGATCAGCCGGACCAAAGAGTGTTACTGTTGGCGCTTTGACTGCCGCTGCCAAATGCAACGGACCGCTGTCGGGTCCAAGCACCACACTGGCACGGGTGAACAATGCCGCGAGTTGCCCCACGCTGGTTTCGCCGGCGATAATATATGCAGGCTGGTGCATGCGCTCAACAATTGCCTGAATCAAGGGGAGTTCATGGTCGCCACCGCTGAACACGGCTGCTGCCCCTAACTGCTCGCACAGGGTATCTGCTACCAGCGCCCACTTCTCTGGCTGCCACAGCTTGACCCATGTGCCTGACCCTGGATGAATGCACACCAGCGGGTATTCGCGGGCAATCCCTGCGGTTTGCAGGCGGGCGTTGATATATTCCTGATCTACTTCGTCTACCGGAAACAGAAACCGCGTATCGCCTTCGGCCAGTTTGCCTGTCCAACGTTCAACCAACCGCAGGTTCTGAATTACGCTATGTTCCAGACGATACGGGATTTTGCGGGTCAAAAACGGCGCAACATCCGGTAGATCGTAGCCGATACGCTCTGGAATGCCCGCCAGGTAGGCGACCAGCGCGCCCCACCAGTGATCGGGGCGCAGTATCACCGCGCTGTTGTAGCCGATGCGCCGCAGCCGCCGCGCAGTATTCACCGCAAGCAGGTAAGGAGATTTCAGGTCTTCTTTTGGCGTTCGTTCAAAGCCGGGAAACGGCAGTGTCAGGACGACATCCACTTCCTGATATTTGCTCAGGACTCCGGCTGCCCATGGTCCCGCCAGCACATGAATTTCGCTCAGCGGGCGGGCTCGACTCAGCGCATCGATTGCCGGAGTTGCCAGCAGCATATCCCCAAGGTGGTCGGGACGGATCAACAGAATACGGCTTGCACCTCTGCCTCGGCTTTTGCGGATTGGCACCGCCGCAACGGTGCGCAGCAGTGCGCGGCGCACATAATGGCGTGGAGACAGCGCATGAAAAGCATCTGCCATGCTGCGGTTCCTTGCGACCAGGGTTTCTTTATCCAAGACCGTTGTCCTTATAGCCCGCCAGCAATCGCGGGATCAGCACATCCCAATCATAGTGCGCGTGTACTGCCTCTCGTGCCGCACTGCCGAGCCGCTGCCGTTCTGCAGGATTCTCCAGCAATGTTCCTACGTTGCTGGCAAATGTGCTTTCATCATCAGCGATACACAGTGCTGCCTTGACCTGGGGTAACAGTCCTGAAGCGGCAATCGAGGTGGCGACGACTGCGCAGCCAGAAGCCATCGCTTCCAGAATTTTCAGGCGCGTGCCGCTGCCCATGCGCAGTGGTGCGACATAAATTGCGGCTGCATTCAGATACGGCTGGACTTCGGGCACCCACCCGGTTAAATGAATCCCCCTGCGTCCACGCAGCGGTTCCAGCCGTGTATGGGATTTTTGCCCGACAATATACAATTCTGCCTGCGGGTGTTCCCGTTGGATGCGTGGCATCATGCTGCTGGCAAACCATAACATAGCATCCACATTAGGACGATAATCCATTTTCCCTGTGAACACCAACGCCTTCGCACCCAGATTCAATGTCGCTTCATTGTTCGAATACTGGTTCACAAATACGCCATTAGGCACAACGATGATGCTGCGACCGGGATACAGCGCGCGCAGCCCGGCGGCATCTTCTGGTGAGACCGCCAGCACGAAATCTGCGGTTGCGCACAGTTCACGCTCAAAGCGGCGCAGGCGGCGCATCTGTACATAGGAATAGGCGGCGGCATGCCAGCGGCGTGGATTGCGCCGATCTACCCTGTAGATGACCCGCTGCATATCGTATTCCAGGTTAAAGGCGTCATAGCAGAGTTTGGCATGTGGTTGTATGGCGCGTACCATCGGCAGATAGCCTGCGGCTTCAATCCCCTCGAACTGAATCAGATCATAATTGTTTTGAGCCAGCAGGCTTTGCAGGCGCTCCCATAAGTGCGGGCTGTACAGGCGCCGGGCGACATCAGGCTGTGCACTGAAGAATAAGTCGCGCACGCGGTCCCGCTTCGAACGCTTTGGTGCGGGCACTGTTTCAATATGTGTACAGAACTGCGCCAGCGGTGTGTCTTGCGGTTCTGCGATTTCGGAGTCTGTCAGGCTGAGCAGTGTCAGGTCATGACCTGCCGCGTGCAGCCCGTGCAGCAGCCCATAGGCACGGATTGCCCCGCCCGCATGAGGCGGATACGGCAGCGCAGCAGTGAGTATCAGGATTTGCATGAGCTTAACCTTCGGCGAGGTAAACCTGTAATGTTGTTTCGGCAGTTTGCTGCCATGTGAACTGCGCGGCACGCTGCTGTGCTGCCTTCTGCATCTGCTGTCGCCAGGCACTGTTGGTCAGTGCTTGTTCTATTGCGCTGGCAAGTGCTGAGGGGTCCTCCGGATCAACCAGTAGCCCGACATCACCCACCACTTCGGGCAGAGAGGAACGATTGCTAACGATTGGCACTGTACCACATGCCATCGCTTCCAGCGCGGGCAAACCAAAGCCTTCGTAAAAGGACGGCAGGATCAGCGCCAGCGCCATTGTGTAAAGGGCAGGTAGAGCAGCCTGCGCGACTTCTTCGCGCCAGTAGACATGGCTGGCTATGCCCATACGCTCAAAGCGTGCCAGCGTTTCCTCAAACAGCCAACCACGGCGTCCTGCCAGTACCAGCGGGGGCGCGTCAGGAAAACGATCAAGCAGCAGACGATATGCCTCCAGTAAGCCGAGGATATTTTTTCGCGGCTCGAATGTGCTGACGAACAGCAGGTATTCGGGCGGCAGGTCAAGTTCACGCTGCACCTGCGCGCACACTTCAGCCGGTTGTGCACAAAACTGCTCATCCACCCCTAACAGATGCACAGTGATTTTTGATGCGGGCACGTTGAGCATGCTGATGATGTCATGCTTGCTTGCCTCGCTGAGCGTTAGCAGATGATCCGCTCGGTGTACTGCTGCATGAATCTGGTCATTGTAATACCGGCGGCTGTCCGCTGTCAGGTATTCGGGATGTTTGAGGAATGTCAGGTCGTGCACAGTGGCGACCATACGCCGCGCGCCCCAGTACGGGGGGATAAAGTCCGTCGCGTGGTACAAATTGAGCCGAAAGCGCGCTAGCTCTGCCGAGAGCGCCAGTCGTTCGATACGGTGATGACTGGGCGTCCAGAGCGCTGCCGCCGCAAAGCGCCGGACAATGCGCTGGCGGCTCTTGCGACTGTGAAACACCGTATAACGATTGGTCCGATCCAGCAGTTCCAGGGCGGCGACAAGGCGCTGGATGTAGTTGCTAATCCCACCGCTGCGATAGTACGTCAGGCGGGCGTCAATGCCGATATGCATAATTGGCGAACTCACTGTATGAAGACGCTGCAATCGGGTGTCCATGCCGGAACACAAACGGCGAGAAAGGTCAGCACGGTATCACCGTTGTTGAAAATCTGGTGTACGGCATTCGGTGGAATGGCGACTGCATCGCCCACAGAGCAGCGGCGTTCTTCACTGTCCACAAGTATCCGCCCGCTGCCGCTGAGAATGTAGTAGCTTTCCTCGGCAATCGGGTGATAGTGCTTGAGGGAGTGCTTGCCGGAAGGCAGTGTGATATACGCCAGGCTGTGATGCCGCGTACCGCCTGCTGCTGCGCCAAAGAATTCGCGCACGATCTCGCCGTGCGGGGTTTGCAGTATGGCAAGCGCATTCAGATCACGCTGTACAGGCAGCAGGTTTTCACTGTAGGGCGGATCTACCGGCGTCAGCGCCAAAACCAGCAGCGCTGATGCCGCGGCGGAATTGTGCAGGGTTACGGCGCTTGATGCCGGCAGCGCCAGCCCGCTTCCTTCAGGCAGAACATCGGGCAGGTTAGTCGGGGCGATTTCACCCTGCACTACATACAGACTGCCTTCGCAGTTTGCTGCCAGTGACAACTCATAAACTGCCTGAGGGGGCAGGGCGATTTCGAGAAGCTGGTGTTTGCCTGTACCCCCTGCCGTCGCGCCTGCCAGCGCATAGACTGCTGCGCCGCCTGCATCAAGGGTAGGAATCACACGCTCAGAATTCTTGATATGCATGTTCTCACAGCCATTTGTCCAAAAGCATTTCAAGCGTACCGTCATCTGCCATGGACTGCAAGGCTATGTTAATCAGCATCCACATGTCGGGATGTTGGTGGGAGACTGCGGCAGCATACCAGGCATCGGTGACATAAATCACCTGTGCCGCCCATTCCGGATGTTCACGGAGGTACAACCGCGCGGCTGTCGCCTCGACCAGCGCACTATCAGCGACATCCAACCGCACAGCATCCAACGCATAAACCGGGAGTTCATAGGGCTGGGTGGCAAACGGCGCGATACGGCGCAGCCAGGCGCGCGCTTCGGCATCCGCACTGGAGCCGAATTCATAAGCCAGTGATCGTCCGGCGGTCGCCCGCATGCTGTCCAGCGGCTTAGCTTCCGGGCTGACAAGCACCAGCCCATTGTTGAAGTAATGACGTGTATACAACACATCTCCTGTGCGCGCCGGGTCAGTCAACAACGCCGAGATGACCACATCCACTGTTGCATCATCCGCAATGAGCACGTCGTAAAGGCTGTCGTACCCAAGCACAACAAATCGCGCGGGCAGCCCAACCCGCCCGCTGATCTCTCGCCCGATGTCTATGTCCAGCCCGAAGAGATCGGTTTCGGTCAGCAGTGCGAAGGGTGGTAGCGTGGGGTCCACACCGATGCGGATCGCGCCATGCGGGAATGCCTCCAACGCCGTGGGCAGCGGCGGCGGCGCACAGGCAGCCAGCATGATGAACAGTAACCATAAGTATATACAGGTGTGCATAAAATTTGCCTCGGCAGCGGTTACAATGCGCATGGCATGGTCTCTCATGGCGGTGTCGCTTCTGGCGGTGGCAGCCACAGCGCTTCATCTGTGCTCCAACCGCACGCATACGCCTGTACCGCAAAATAGACCGGCTTGAGCTGAAAGTAGGGCGTGACCAGCGAAAAATAGTCGGGGTAACTGTAGGTGAGTGTCGGGGTGCGAAAGTTCCACAGGCACAATGTCTCCAGCCAGTCCCAGTGCTGTTCGGCATAGCGAAAGGCATTCACAGTGTATTCGATGCGATGCGATGGACGTACAGCCTGTGTCCAGCGCGGGTGGTCGTTCCAGCCGGTTTCGGTGATGTAAACAGGGGTGTCTGCATCGCCATGCTGCCGCATCACATCAACGAGCAGTTCCGCCCGCCGGAAGTTCAGCCGGTCAAAAGCCGGTTCCTCCTCCGGTGGATGTGAAAAGCCGTAGGTGTGGACAGCCAGCGCATCGAAGTATGACGCCGCGCCTGCACTGTACAGCGCTTCCAGATAGAGTATGTCATTCAGCCCATTTGGGCTGCCCACAGGTTCCAGCGTAGGTGCCAGCCCTGCGGCAATGATGACGACACCCGGGTTTGCCGCTTTTGCAGCAGGATACACCGTTTGCAGCAGCCGCACGTAGCGTTCTGCATCTACCCCTGTGTAACCCCATTCGTGGGTGATATTCGGTTCGTTCCAGATAATCAGGTGGTCAATGCGCCCGGCGTAGCGTGCCGCAAACGCGGCGACGAAGCTCGCAAAATCATCAAACGATTCGTCAGGCAGATAGTTTACGGAGGTCGAGCGCTCGTCCTCGTCCGGGCGCGCCCATGCCGGGACAATGCCCAGCCGCGCCAGAATGCGCACGCCCTGGTTTTCTGCGTGGCGCACTACACGATCCACCGACTCCCAGTCATATTGCCCCTGCTGCGGTTCGATATACGCCCATAAGAAGAACTCGACAATTGTGCCTGCGCCCATTTCGCGCACAAGTTGCATCGAACGCTGAATCTTCCACTCCTCGACTTCATCCGTGAAGCGAGTGTGTACACAGACCTGCGGATGTTCGCTTTCGACAGTCTGTGGCATGCCGAGGATAGCGCGCGGCGGGGCGGGGACGAGCGCCGTCAGCAGCGCCCACAGCAGCGCACCGCGCAGCAGCCAGGTTTGGCGTACGGTCACGCTGTGCAGCATCCGGTAAAGCAGGCGTGGTTTCATAACTTACGATCATAGCGCTTTGTGCTGCCGCTGTACATGACGCCTAATCTGCGCTATCTGTGCGTTGCCGTGCAGATTGGTTCGGTGTGGTTTTGGACCCGTCTCGTTACAATCAACTCTGTTTGTTGTCTTTCGGTCTGTCTTAGTAGGGTTTGCTGCCATGAAAAATGATCTGCATAAATTTGGCTGGGCGCTGCACGAGAAACTGCTGCCGCTGCGCGCCCAGGCTGAGGTTCGCAACAACTGGCTGCGCACACGGCTGGATACCCTTTTGCCTGAACTAATGGCGCGCGAGGGGTTCGATATGTGGCTAGTGATTGCGCGGGAGTACAACGAAGACCCGGTCATTATGACGCTGCTGCCAGAACCAGCGATGGCTGCCCGCCGCCGCACGATTCTGGTCTTTAGCCGGAACGCTGATGGCAGCGTGGATCGCCTGACCCTCAGCCGCTATGGGCAGCAGGGTTACTACGAATCGGGGTGGGACCCGGAAAAAGAAAGCCAGTTTGAATGCCTGGCGCGTATAATCCGGGAACGCAACCCCGCCGCCATTGGTGTTAACTTCTCTGAAGAATTCGCCTTTGGCGATGGCTTGACCTACCACGAGTACCAGTTGCTGGCGCAGGCGCTGGGGGATACGCTGATGCAGCGGGTGTGCAGCGCGGAGCGTTTGTGCATCGGTTGGCTGGAACGGCGCACTCCCGCCGAACTCGCCGTTTATCCCGGCATTGTGGAGATCGGGCATACGCTGATTACACAGGCGTTCTCAAACCTGGTAATTCATCCCGGTATTACCACCACAGAGGACGTCGTCTGGTGGTTTCGTCAGCGGATGCATGATCTGGGGCTGCGCGCATGGTTTCAACCAAATGTCGAAATTCAGGCACACGGTGAGGCATTCGACGAATTCTACGCTGGTATCGAGCGTCGTCAGGTGATTATGCCGGGTGATTTGCTCTGGTGTGATGTCGGCTTTTACTATCTGGGGTTTGCCACTGACCAGCAGCAGCATGCTTATGTGCTCAAGCCCGGCGAAAGCGATGCCCCGGCAGGCTTGAAAGCCGCGCTGGCAGATGGCAACCGCCTGCAAGATATTCACATGGCGGCGATGCAGGTAGGCAGAACCGGCAATGAAGTGCTGCTGGCGGTGCTGGAACAGGCGCGTCAGGAAGCCATTGACGCGATGGTCTACAGCCATCCGCTGGGCTATCATGGGCACGCGGCGGGACCGACCATCGGGTTGTGGGATCAGCAGGGTGGCGTGCCGGGGCGTGGTGACTATGAACTGTTCGATGACACCTGCTATTCGATTGAACTGAATGTGAAAAAAGCCGTTCCAGAGTGGGGTGGTCAGCTCGTGCGTATCGCGCTAGAAGAAGATGCTGTGCTGACACAGAGGCAGATGCGCTGGTTGCATGAGCGCCAAACAATGCTCCACCTGATTGGCTGATGGGCGACTGCTGTGGGTGGGAGGCACGGCTGAACACTCGCCCTTGCCGGTGTGATGAGTCTTTGCAACCCTGATGCACCATGCTATACTGCGAGCGCTTTTTGAGCGGGCAGTGTATCTTCAGTTGGAACGTAAAGGTTGTTCTCATGGAGTTTTTGCCAGTTATTTTGCAGATTGCAGCCATTGCTATCTCGATCATTTTGATCATCCTGATTATGCTTCAGGTGCGAGGTGGCAGTCTGGGCAGCCTTATGGGCGGCGATTTTGGACAGGGTACCGGGCACACGCGCCGCGGACTGGAAAAAACGCTCTTCCAGATGACTATTGGCTTATCCATTGCGTTCCTGGCGATTTCGGCGTTCGCCGTGATCGTCAGCCAGTAAGTACAACAGGCACTCCATGCTGAAAGGATTTCGCTGGCAATTGCTGGCGCTGCTGGCTTCGGCAGCGCTGTTTGCCGTGACTTTGCTGGTGCGCCAGCCAGCCACGCCACAGAGTACGCCAGCGGTGAATACTCCTGTTGTTACGGTGCAGGCTGAGTCCTCGCCCACACCTCAGGCACTGGTTCAGTCTACCGCGCAGATACCACAGGCGCCTGATGCTGAAACGCAACCACCAGCCAGTTATCGGGAAGGACTGGTGGGCAGTGTCCAGCGGCTGAATCCCCTTTTTGCTGACCTTAACCCCGTGGATCGCGACATCACAGCGCTGATTTTTGAGGGGTTGATGCGTATTAACCAGTATGGTGAGCCAGTGGGCGCACTGGCAGAACGCTGGATAATCTCCAGCGATGGGCTGGAATATGTATTCTTTCTGCGCCAGGATGTCCTCTGGCAGGATGGCGTGCCGTTTACCGCGAACGATGTTGTCTTCACCATGCTGCTGCTGCGTTCAGCGGACTTCCCTGGTTCAGCGGCTTTGCGCGATTTCTGGCGCACAGTTGAAACCGAAGCGCTTGAACCGCACGTGGTGCGCTTTCGGTTGACCCAGCCGCTGGGCGGTTTTCTGGACGCGCTGCGCATTGGCATTTTGCCCGAACACGCGCTTGCTGGCACCAGCGCAGCGCGGCTTGCAGCGCACCCGTTTAATCTGACCCCAGTGGGCACTGGTCCCTATCAACTGGAAGCGACTCGCTCTCTGACCGGGCAGCGAATTGACATTGTTGATTTGCGTGCAGCGCCAGTCTATCGGCGTCGTCTAAGCGACCAGAGCGATTACGCCATTGAGCGCATTAGTTTCCACTTGTACGCTGATTTTGATGCCGCGCTGGCAGGGCTGCGCACAGGCGCGATTGATGGTCTGGCTGCCCGCAATCGGTCTGAACGCGCTGCTCTGTTAGACCTGCCCAATGTCGTAGTGCATACGGCGATCGACCCGGCGTTTGGAGTGGTCATCTTCAATTGGCAGCGCGAGAACCTGCCTGTTTTTCGTGAAGATCGCGTGCGCCGCGCGCTGGAAGTCGGTTCGGATGTATCGGCGCTCATTGAGCGTTATCTGCCGAATCTGGCGATCCCGGCAAACAGCCCGCTGCTGCCTGGCTCGTGGGCATATGCCTCAGACCTCCCGGCAATTCCCTTTGATCCGGCTCAGGCGCTGCAACTGCTGGAAACGGCGGGGCTGCAAGCCAGTGATGAAGGGCTTTACTTCTCCTTTGCCCTGTTGACACCCGATGATCCCGCGCTGTTGAGCATTGTGCAGGAACTTGTAACACAGTGGTCGCAGTACAATATCGGCGTCACGGTGGAAGCTGTGGATAACGCCACCTATACGCAGCGTCTGGACAGTGGTGATTTTGACGTGGCGCTGGTAGAACTTTCGCTGTCTGGCGGCGCTGACCCGGATGTGTACGGTTTCTGGCATGAGGGGCAGTATCCTGAAGGGCAGAATTATGGCGGTGTGGATGACCGCCGCATCAGCGAGCTGCTCGAACGCGCCCGCCGTGATCCGAACGGTATTCACCGCATGGCACTGTATCGCCAGTTCCAGCAGGAGTTTGTCAGCCGTTCGATTGCGCTTCCGCTGTATTATCCACTCTACGGCTATGCGACGATCCCCACCCTCGGAGATGTTCAGTTGGGTTTTATCGGCACTCCGCAGGATCGTTTCGCTACACTGGCGGATTGGCGTCTGATCGGAACTACTCCCTGATCCTTCAGCAATTAGAGGGCATTTTCCTGCTCAAGTATTTGTCGCAGCAGTGCTTTGCGTGCCGCGCCGCCTAGCGTTTCCAGTTTGCGCACGCCAAGTGGATCAATTTCTTCGCGCAACAAGCGCAGTTCTTCGGGTGTGGGCGGCTCGGTTTCGGCAAGCTGCGATGCAAATTCCAATAAAAAGCCGGTTTTCTTCTGCACCTGTTCGACGCTCACGCCGGGATGCAGGTGCGTCAGGCGCATGCGCCCCGCTGCCCAGTCGAACTGCCCCAAATCGCTCACTAGATAGCCTGGACCACTGCCGCGTTTGCGTGCCGGATGATGCCCCAAGCCACTGATGTAGTCCAGGGTTGGGGGGAAGGTTAATCGTGAGTGTCGCGGGACGTACAGGTAAACCTTGTCCGAGTAGGTGGTAACGTCGGGGATGCCGCCTGATCCTGGCAGGCGCATGCGTGGATACTGGTAAGTCCCGCCGATAGCAATATTGTTGAAATTCCCGGAAGGGTCTACCTGTGCCGGACGGAAGAATTCTTTGGGATTAAAGCCGGGCAGCAAATCCACCGCTGCGCGCACGAAGCCAACATGCAGCAGCCCCTTGCCCAGCCAGAGATCCTCAATACGCCCGATGCCGAGTGGTGACCAGTCTTCGCAGATACTTTGCCCGATGGCGGAGGCGAAGCGCACATGCGGCGCATGGGTACACTTCGCCAGAATGTATCCTGCCATGACCAGCGGCGTGTTGATGCCCTGCGCCAGCAGTTCGCCATCAATCACCTGCCGGGCGATACAGACACTGATCAATTCGTCTACGGTGAAATCAAGCACGTTACTTCTTGCGCCCCTTCTTCCATTTGCTGCCTTTTTCCGCATCGCCGTCCATACGCACAATACGCGGTATGAACCTGCCCACAATCCGCACCAGATCGCGCTGCGCTTCCAGCACAGCGTCAATGGATTTATATGCCTGAGGTGATTCGTCCAGTCCGCCGCCGAGCAGGGTGACGCCGCGTTCCTTGAGGTAACGATTGCGTTCTGCGGCGGTGATGCTGTTGAATGCAGCGCTCCTGCTGAGCTGGCGTCCGGCCCCGTGCGCGGCGGAATTGAGCGCATCTGTACTGCCCAAACCGCACACAATGTAACCTGGATCAGCCATTGAGCCGGGAATTACCCCCAGCACATTCTTGCCCGCTGGGGTCGCTCCCTTGCGGTGTACAATCACTTCGCGTTCGCCGCTGGCATAACCTGCGGGCGCAGGGATACGCTCTTTCCATGCGAAATTGTGATGGTTCTCGACGACGACCAGCGGCTTCAGCTTGAGCGCCTTGGCGATGCGCTGGTGAATGACTGCATGATTGGCGGAGGCAAAGCGTCCGGCAAGTTCCATCGACAGCCAGTATTCCTGTCCGGGTTGTGTGTTCAGCGGCAGCCATGCTAAATGCCGTACTGTTTTGTCCAGCATGGGGTGAAACTGCTGCGCGAGCTTGGAATAGACATCGGCAATCTGGTAGCCAACACCGCGTGAGCCGCTGTGCGACAGCAGCGCCAGATACTGCCCTGCCTTAAGGTTAAGCTGTGCATCATCGGCTTCAAGGCTGAAGGCACCCCATTCGACAAAATGGTTGCCACTGCCGCTGGTGCCAAGCTGCTTGAAGCCCTTGTCTTTCAGTGAGCGCAGCAGTCCGGTTGCTTCCCAAGCGGGATCGTCAAGCACCTCGTGCTCAACCTGCTCTGAGGGTTTCCATTCACCGCCTGCGCCAAAGATGGTTTGTTCCAGCAGTGCCTTCTTGAACTGTTCCGGCTTTTGTCCCAGCACAATTGGGGAAACAGGAAAGATGGACAGGCACATGCGGCAGGCAATGTCTACGCCCACTGCATAAGGGATGACTGCACCCTCCGTTGCCAGCACCCCGCCAATCGGCAGTCCGTATCCCACGTGGGCATCCGGCATCAGCGCTCCGGCAACAGCAATTGGAAGACGCATTGCGCTGTTCATTTGCGCCTGCGCTTCACGGTCAATATATTCTGCGCCCCATGTGCGGTATGGCAGCGGTTGATCACGCAGTATCTCGGTTGAGCCTGTCAAAGTGTTATCCTCTTTGTGCTATGCGCAGCATTTATACCGCCGATCCAGCACCTTGCCCGCAATACTGCCTGACAGGCGGCAGGGGGCAGCGCTGGATTGTATTATACTACAGGTCTGAATAGTTCATAAAGGGTCACAAAGACAAATGAAACCGAACATTAACGCTAACGAATTTGTGCGCAATGGGTTGTGTGCTACAATCCATTCAGAAGGTTTATCATTCGTTATAGTTCATGCCGATTTTCTAGAACAGGAGTAACAAATGTCTGTCGTGAATGTTCTCAAGCAAGCAGACATTTTCTATGAACTCACCAACACTCAGCTAGAACTGGTCGCCTCCATTTGTTCCGAACGTACATATCAGGCGAGTGAGGTCATTTTTGAAGAAAACACACCGGGTGATGAGCTGTACATCATTGCCAATGGTGAGGTTGAAATCCTGCTTGATCCGGCGCTGATCGGCGGAAGCAAAGAAGGCGGTTCGCGGACCATATCAACCCTGCGCCGGGGGCAGTCCTTTGGCGAAGTGGCGCTTGTTGACGAAGGCTTGCGTTCGGCGGGGGCGCGTGCGGGGCAGCCCGATACGCATCTGGTGGTCATTCCACGCGATAAATTGATGCTGTTGTGCGATACCTATCCGCAGTTGGGCTATCGCCTGATGCGCAATCTCGCTGCGGATCTAGCGATGAAAATTCGTCACACCGATCTTCAGGTTCGTGAACAGCTCACTTGGTCCTCGCGCTAAAGCTTAAGTCGTTAATGGGTTTCGCAGGTCAGACACATGCGCACCGTATTGCGGATGCGCTTTTTTGTGTTTCCTGTGAGACACGGTGTGCATTCTGCTCAGTGCCATTATAATAAGTTTGGGAAGTGATTATCTGGGAGGCGATGTTGATGCGTTATATACAGAACCATCTTCTGCTTCTGCTCCTGCTCTTAGTTGGATGGGTGGGCGGGGTGTTCGCTCAGGAGAACAGCGATTCCACACCGACCACACACCTGCGTATTGCGCATTTTTCCCCTGACCTGCTTGCTGTTGATGTATATCTGAATGGCGAATTGAGCGCGATTGAGTCGCTGAGCTTTCCCGCTGTGACGGAATGGCTGGCGCTGCCTGCGGGCGTGTATACAGTGGCGATTGTACCCGCCGGACGACCAATTGAGGACGCGGCGATTGGACCCTTTGATATTACCCTTGAAGCTGAAGACTGGTACACGTTCGCAGTATTAGGGGCATTGGGGCGCGGGACTCTTGAAACCGTATTGCTCGAAGAGGATTTCAGCCCGCTGGCGGAGGGCAACATCCGGGTGAGCATGTTCCACGCGATCAGCGATCTGCCACCGATCAATGTCGTCGCGAATGAATTCACGCTGGTGCAAACGTTGGGGTATCCCGGTTTCTTTGGGGATAACGATGGCTTTACGACCACCGATATTCCGGCAGGGAACTACAGCATTCGAATTACGCCATTTGACGAACCAGATGCGATGCTGGTGGATGTCGGAACCTATACGCTGGGATCAGGCAACAATTACTTCATCGCAGCAGTAGGAACCGGCAGCAATCCGCTGTTTGTGCTGGTCACCAGCGATATGCAAAGGCTCATGGGTAGTGAGCCAGAAGACTCAGCAAGCGCGCCACCCATTGACCTCGGCACAGGCTCGGCGCGTGTGCGCGTGGCACATTTCGCTGCTGGAACCCCTGCACTGGATATGTTCCTCAATGGCGAACTAAGCGATGTGCAGAATGTCGCCTTTGCAACGATCAGTAATTGGCTGGATTTGCCCGCAGGGAATTACGCAATCGGGCTGACGCCAGTCGCGGGCGAGTCGGCAGATGCTGTACTTGCCGAAACAGTTCCTCTCATGACTGACGCTGTGTACACGCTTGCGGTTGTAGGGACGCTCGAGAATGATAGTCTGGCATTGATCGTGCTTCCAGAGGATTACAGCCCGCTGGAAGAAGGGCAGGCACGGTTGAGCGTGTTCCATGCCGCTCCTGGAGTGGGTGCTGTTGATGTACTGCTTGACGCTAACGTGGTGGTGACTCGGCTGAGCTTCCCCGGTGTCACCGGCGTGCTGGCAGACAGTTTCGCTACGCGCGATGTTGCCCCCGTCACTGCCAGCCTGCGGGTAGTTCTGACCGATACGCCGGAGACCATTTTGATTGATCTACCCGAAATTCGGCTGCTGCCCGGTAACAACTACTTCGTCGCTGCGATTCCGGCGGATCCCCCCTATATTCTGGTCTCCTCACCTGTGGGCGAGTGACCAGCGTGTCATTGAGGATATGGGGCGAGATGTTCCTCGCCCCACAAATCGTTTAAGAGGGAATCAGCCGGACGAATTTCCTTTTGCCAACCTGCAAAACTGCTGGCAGCATCGTGGGGGTGATGATCGCTGCCACGTCTTTAACCACTTCGCCATTCAGCCGGATGCCATCCTGATCCATCAGCCGCTTTGCTTCGCCGCCGCTGCTGACCATATTCAGCCGCCGCAGGATGTCCAGCACGCGCTCCTGCGCTGCCAGCGGTTCCTCTGGAATATCTTCCGGAACGCCAGTGCCCTTACTGCGGAAGACCTCATCCCAGCGTTTTTGTGCAGCATCTGCTGCTTCCGGGTTATGGAAGATGGTCACAATCTCACGTGCCAGCCGCATTTTCACTTCATTGGGATGCAGGCTGCCAGCCGCTAACCCGCCTTCCAGCGCCTTGAGCTGTTCTGTTTGCCAGCCCAGAATCAACTTGTGGTAAATCACCATCGCGGAGTCTGGAACGCTCATCACCTTGCCAAACATGTCCCAAGGTTCTGCCAGCAGCGGAATATGATTACCCTGACTCTTGCTCATTTTCATGCTGCCGTCTGTGCCAGGCAGGCTTTCGCCCATGATGATGGCGATTTGCGGCTTTTGCCCCAGCCCCTGCTGGAGTTTGCGCCCCGCGACGAGGATGTTAAAAAGCTGATCCTGACCGCCTACCTGAACATCTGCCTCCTGTGCGACTGCATCATATGCTTGCATCAGGGCGTAGAAAAACTCATGCAGGTAGATCGGCTGACCGGTGTCCATGCGTTTGGCGAAATTTTCGCGCACCAAGAACTGCTGTACAGTGAAATTGCTCGCCAGCCGGATGATGTCGGCGAAATCGAGTGGTGCCAGCCATTCGTCGTTGCGCCGCACACGTGTCAACGCCGGATCGAGGATTTTGAATGCCTGTTCGGCATAAGTGCGCGCGTTGTCATCCACTTGTTCGCGAGTGAGCTGATCGCGCGCTTTTTCCTTGTCGGAAGGGTCTCCGATAAGACTGGTGAACGTCCCAACAAGGAAGGTGACATCGTGCCCAAATTCCTGAAACTGGCGCAGCTTGCGCATAGTGATAGTATGACCCAGATGCAGGTCAGAAGTGCGCGGGTCATAGCCGCAGTATACCCGCAGCGGGCGAGCTTCTTTTTCGGCTTCGATCAGACGTTCGCGCAGTTCGCGACGCATTTGTTCCTTGGTCTGTGGGTCGCCATATTCGACCCCGGACATCAAGACTTCGACCTGTTCATCAATCGTGGGCATATGCTGTTTCCTGCCTGTGTGTCTGTGAGAATAGCGCAAGTATACCACATGCCATTCGTGGTTATGTGGTAGCCTGATGTGCCGCGGGGTGCATTTCAAGTTAGTGCGGTTCGGACAGAACCGCCCTCAAGGTCCTGGATCGCACGTACCAAAGTGAAATACATCCTGTGATAGTTATAGTATAGTGTGAAGTGTCTACAATGATCTATAGTGAACTTTTATGGTCTGAGGTGCGCGGCTCTGGGTCGCAGCTTCATATATCTTGTTCCGGGGGTATCCACAGACTATAATCAATCAGCGCCAATAAATAGTCTATCCAACCATGAGGGCAGATTTTCGATGAAATCAATGACCAGCGCCGAAGTTCGCCAGGCGTTCCTGGATTTCTTTGAAGAGATGGGGCACAAGCCGGTGGCTTCTTCGCCGCTGGTCCCCGCCAACGACCCGACACTGCTGTTTACCAACGCCGGGATGGTCCAGTTCAAAGATGTATTTCTGGGGCTGGATAAGCGCAATTACCTCCGCGCGACGACCTCGCAGAAGTGCATGCGTGTCTCCGGCAAGCACAATGACCTAGAGAACGTTGGTCCCTCGCCGCGTCATCATACCTTCTTCGAGATGCTTGGCAACTTCAGCTTTGGCGATTACTTCAAACGCGATGCCATTCGCTACGCATGGGAACTGCTGACTAGAGTTTATGGACTGCCGGAAGACCGGTTGGTGTTCACGGTTTATCGCAGTGACGATGAGGCGTACAACATCTGGGTCAATGAAATCGGGGTCAGCCCGAAGCGCGTGGCACGCATGGGTCCCAAAACCAACTTCTGGCAAATGGCGGAGACTGGTCCGTGTGGTCCCACCAGTGAAATTCACTGGGACAAAACACCCGAACTGGGCGAAGACAGTATTGTGCCAATGCTGGAACAGGAAGATGACCGTTTTCTGGAAATCTGGAATCTGGTCTTTATGCAGTTCAACCGCACACAGCCAGACGAAACGCATACTGGGCAGTTCGATGTGCCGCTGCCTGCGCCGGGTGTTGACACCGGCATGGGGCTGGAACGCATTACCAGCATCGTGCAGGGCAAACTGGCAAATTACGATACAGATTTGTTCATGCCGATTATCAAGGCAACGCAAGCGCTCACCGGGCACAGCGATGCCGATGTCGAGGCGAATTATGTGCCCTATCGGGTTATCGCCGATCATATTCGGGCAGCAGTGTTCCTGATCTCCGATGGCGTGCTGCCTGGCGCAAAAGGGCGCGATTCCGTGTGTCGTCTGGTGATCCGGCGTGCCGCGCGCTTTGGCACCAAGATTGGTTTTCACGAACCGTTCCTCGCTGCGGTTGCTGATGCCGTGATTGAGACGATGGGGCAGCATTACACCGAACTCGTCGAGCGTGCCGGCACGATCAAGAAGACCATCACGCAGGAGGAAGTGCGCTTCCGTCGCACGCTGGATCGTGGTCTGTCGGAACTCGACACCATGCTGGAAGCGCTGCCTCCCGGTGGACAACTGCCCGGTGAGCAGGCGTTTTACCTGAAAGCCACGCTGGGGCTGCCGATTCAGGTCACCAAGGATATTGCCGAAGAACGCGGCTATCAGGTGGATATGCCTGGTTTCCTGCTTGCTGAAGAACAGCACAGTGAGGTTAGCGGGGGTGGGCAGGCGATGGGCGCTATTGCTACCGCCGAAGAATACAGTGCCATGCTGAACACGCTGACAGCAAGCGAGGCGCTGCCTGCCGTTGGTGTGGCTTACGACCCCTACGGTCCAACGCAGGTCCCGGCGCGGTTGGTCGCCATGCTGCAAAATGGGCATCCGGTGCAGGAAGTGCAGGTGGGCGATAAGGTCGAACTGGTGCTGGATCGAACCAGTTTCTATGTCGAAGCAGGTGGTCAGGTCAGTGACACGGGGGTGGTCAGCAGCAGCGACTGGCTGGTTGAAATTGAGGATATGCGCAGACCCGTTGGCGGTTTGATTATCCACTTTGGTGAAGTCGTGGAGGGCGTGCCTCAGGTGGGTGATGTGGTGACCGCACACGTGAACAGCGAACGCCGTAGTGATATTACCCGCAATCACACCGCCACACATCTGCTGCATGCCGCACTGCGCAATCATCTGGGCAAACACGTTCAGCAGCGCGGTTCGCTGGTCGCACCTGATCGCCTGCGCTTTGACTTTGCGCATGACGCAAAGGTCGCAGCGGATGAAATGGCTGTGATAGAGGCAGAAGTTAACGAGATCATTCTGGCAAATTACCCCGTGCGCGCTGAGGAGAAGTCGCTGGAGCAGGCGCGCAGCGAAGGCGCAATGGCGCTGTTTGGTGAGAAATACGGCGAACGGGTGCGCACAGTCATCATCGAGAACGGCAGTCGCTATAGCTATGAACTCTGCGGCGGCGTGCATGTACGCGAAACTTCGGAAATCGGTCCGTTTGTCATCACCAGCGAAGGCAGTGTCAGCGCGGGTATTCGCCGTGTTGAGGCGTTGACCGGACACAGCGCAGTACAGTTTATTGGTGAACGTCTGCGCTTGTTGGACCGGCTGGCTGCCCGGGTGGGCGCAGC
>DAOTWP010000362.1:0-2679 GCA_034435675.1 Anaerolineae bacterium | reverse complement strand
GGGCGGCTGGGCGCTGATGCTCGCCTTCAGCACCGCGCTGCTAACCCCGCTGGAATGGGGGCGCTACTACCTGCCCGCCTACCCCGCCGTGGGGCTGCTTGCCGCGCTGGGGTTAAGTGCCGCGTTACGCTTCATCTTCCTGCGCCGGTTTTCCACACCATAACGGTTAACGGTTGAAGATTGCTCATGCCCTACTGGTTAACAGAGATGCTGGCGGCGACACCTGCCGCCTTATGGATTTATGCGGGACTGGGTCTGCCCTGGGCGCTGGCGCTGCTGCCGCGCCGTGACTGGCGCAGTCTGCCGCTGCTGCTCTGCCTTGCCTTTGCGGCGGGTCCGGCGCTGCTGACTGCGTGGATGCTGCTGCTCGGCACGCTGGGGGCGCAAACCGAAACCGCCCTGCTGCGCTTCGATCTGATCACGCTCGGCACTGTGCTGCTGGCGGGGTTTGGCGCGCTGCTGGCATGGCGCAAACGGCATACCGACAGCGGCACAGCACAGGCGACCACCCCGCTGCACACCGATGAACGTCTGCTGCTGCTGCTGATCGCGGCGGCGCTGCTGCTGCGCTGGCTGGCGACGGCGTACTGGCCCTTCACGGCATACGATGCGCTGTGGGTTTATGGCTATCAGGGGCGGCTGTACTTCCTGCGCGGGGTCATCCCCAACAGCATTGACTACTACCCGCAGTTTCTGCCGCTGCAATACACTTACCTGCAGCTCGCCGTTGGCGCGATCAACGACCACGCGGCACGCGCAGTGCTGCCGCTGCTGCATCTGGGCAGCGTACTGGCGGCGTATGTGCTGGGGGCACGGCTGTTCACCCGGCGCACCGGCATTTTTCTGGCGGCGCTGTGGGCGTTGTACCCGCATGTGGGCGACTGGGCGCGCTTTGGCGATCTGGAAATCCCGCTGACCTTCCTGTTCACGGCGACGGCGGCGCTGTTCCTGCTGGCATGGACGAGCAGCACGCCCTTTGAACGGCGGCGTTATGCCCTGCTTGCCGGGCTGCTGTTTGGCGTGGCGATGTGGACGAAACCCACCGCCGGGGCATTCATCTGGGGTGTGGCGCTGCTGGTCGCTGTCGAGTTTGTGCGCCTGCGCGCTTACCAACACGGCAGCCTGAGCCGCTGGCGCGAGAAATTCGAGGTCGCGCTGCTCACAGGACTTGCCTGCATTCCGCTCGGCGCGGTGTGGTATCTGCGTAATCTGGCGCTGGGGCACAACGCGATTGATTTCCCGCCCGCGTTCTGGCTGACACAGGCTTCGCGCAATGGTGGCAATTTCGGCTGGCTGCTGGTCGCGCTGGCGCTGCTGCTGGCGCTCACGCTGGCACGGCGGCGGGAAGCCATGCACGGACTGTGGCGGGGTGCGGCAGGGCTGCTGCTGCTGCTCGCCGGGCTGCTGCCGTCCCTGCTCGGCGGCGGGCGCATGGGGCTGGCGGAGCTGGCAGGGCTGCTCGGCGGCGCAGGGCTGCTGCTGTGGCAGGTCTGGCAGCAGTGGCGCGAACACCTTTCGCCGCAGGCGCGGGCACATGCTGGCAAAGTCGCGCTGGCGCTGCTGCTTGCCGCGCCCTACTTCGTCACCTACTTCTATTCCTACAGCTATCACTTCCGGCTGCTGTTCCCGGTGGTGCCGCTGCTGCTGCTGCCGACGGCGGCGCTGCTGGCGGCATGGCTCAACCCGGCATGGGTGGCGGCATGGACCCGACTGCGGCGGGCACTGGTGCTGCTGCTGGTAGCCGCGCTCGCGGTTCCGGGTGTGCTGAGCACGCTCTACGACGTGAACGGCGGGTGGGACTGGCTGTGGTCGGGCACGATGACCAGCGACTTTGAGAAATACCAGAGTGGCAACCGCGCGCTGCTGTGGATAGTCGAAGGGCTGCAAAACCGGCTGGCAGACGACCCGCGCCCGTTTGTGGTGGTCGCGCCCGGCGTGCTGCGCCTGCCGTTTTTCTTCCCCGGTCAGGACATCCGCACGGAAGTCACGCCAACGACGCTGGCGGAAATGCAGGGCGTGCCCTACTTCGTCTACGGCGTACCGGAAAGCAGCGGCGCGTATGAGCCGATTGCCCCGCTGGACAACCAACTGCTTGCCGCGCTGGGACGGGCACAGTTCGCGGAATACTACCCGCAGATCGTCAGCCGCCCGCTGTACTGGGACGACGGCGTGTTCAACTACGCGCTGTACGAACTGGATACGGCGGCACGCTTCAGTGATCCCGGCATTGAGCCGCGCCCGGCGGGCGAGGTGGTCTTTGGCGATTTCGCCCGTTTCGTGGCGCACACCACCGCCGGGGTCGAATACTGGCAGGGACGGCGGATTATCGCCTCGTGGACGTTCGAGGTGCTGCAACGCCCACAGCAGGATTACGTCCTGTTCATCCACCTGCTGGATGCCGACGGCACGCTCTGGGCAGCATGGGATAATCCGCTTGGGCTGGCAGAAAACGGCGTGTATTATTCGTCGCTGCTGTGGGAGCCGGGCGAGTTCATTCAGGAATGGCGCTGGCTGCAACTGCAAAACCCGGACACGCCGCCGGGCGACGACTATCGGATTGACATCGGCTTCTACGATCTGGCAGCGCAGCAGCGGGTGCCGGTGACGGTGGATGGCGCAGCGGCGGGCGACAGCTACAGCGTCAACGTGATTCCGGTGCAGGTGCTGCCCCCGCCGTAA
>DAOTWP010000361.1:0-3022 GCA_034435675.1 Anaerolineae bacterium | reverse complement strand
GACGAGCAGCAGCACCATGCCGACCAGCATCCCGGCGAACAGCACAGCGCGCAGGCTGCCGCGCCGGCGGCGTTTGTCACTGAAAAACGGCTGCGAATAGTTGCGTTTGATATACATCGCGGTTCTCAGCTGCCAATTGGCGTGGGGGGGATGGGCGTAGGCGGAATCGGCGTAGGCAGCGGCACCCCGGCAAAACCTGTGCAGCGCAGGGTGATGCCTTCCAGCCCAAAACGAATATTCTGTTCGATCAGGGCGCTGTCGGGAATGCTTTGCACACGAATCAGCGCCTCGTTGAGCACGTCCCATGCCTCATCACAGCGGTTGATGCGGTACAGCGCCAACCCGCGCAGATACCAGCATTCGATGTCCTGTGCGCCAAATGCCACACACTGCTCGAACGACTCAATCGAGCCTTCGTAGTTGCGGCGGTTGTAACGCATGCGCCCCAGTTCGCGGTATGCCTCGCCATAAGATGGATTGAGCGCGATTGCCTGCTCGCAAAAGCCCTGCGCTTCGGTGAACAAGCCAACCCCGGCATACAGCTCGCACAGGCGCAGGTACACGCGCGGGTTTTCCGGTTCAAGCTCGATAATCCGGTTGTAAGTGGCAACCGCCATCTCGTTCATGCCCAAGGTCTTGTACTGAAAGGCAAGCTCAAAGTAGGTCGAGGTCAGGTTGGGGTAAATCGTGATGGCGATCTCAAAATGCTCAATCGCGCGCCGCCGGTCGCCCACGTTGATCCATGCGTAGCCAAAGCTGCGATGCGCCTCGGCGTCCAGCGGATCCAGATCAACCGCCTGCTGCCCAAAGCGCAAGCCCTGCTGGTAACGCCCGATGTTGGTATAGGCTTCCGATAATGCTGAATACAGCGGGGCGAAATTCGGGTCACGTTCCAGACCACTTTGCGCCACCGGAATCGCGCCTGCGGGGTCGCCGGCGCGCACCATTGCCCGCGCTGTAATCGCGTAGCCGCGCACATCGCCCGGATGCTGTTCAATCGCGGCATTGCCCAGCGGAAGCACCTCTGGCGCACGACCCAGTTCGATCAGCATCCGCCCGTATTCGTACATGTACACGATGTTGTCTGGCTGCTGCTGCATGGCACGCTGGTACGCTGCTGCGGCGGCTTCGACATCTCCAGCGAGAAAACGTTCGTTTGCCTGCCGCGCCCAATCGCTGGCGAACGGTGTGGCAGTGGGCGCAACCCCGAACATCTCCAGCGCGGCATACTGCAACTGGTCAAATTGCACGTAGATCACCAACAGAAAAACGGCGATGACGGTACTCGTGCCCAGGATGAGCCGGGTTTTGCCCCGCTGGCGGCGGAAGAATGGGCGTCCGTAATCGCGGCGGATCGTTCTGTTTCGATAGCTCATGGACGTGCTGCGTATCCAATACCCCAATTGACAATCCTATGCACATCATACCACAGGTGCAAAGTGGGGCGCAGTGGTAAGCCGTGGGGCGGGCGTTCGATGCGGCTTGTCCCCGCGGGGGGCTGCCCGCATCAATCAGCCGTGACAGCGCGGGCAAGTGCTGGTATATATAACGGCAATACACCATCTACGCTGTCTGCCGGCACAGAGCGGCATACTCAACAGTGCAAGGAATAAGCCTGTGAGCCAGAAACCATCCAACGTCAGTTCGGCTCTTTTAGCAGCACGGTCGCGCCAGATTTGCGTGCCCGGCGCTGCTGCTGCGTTGCTTGTCCTGCTCGTTATCGCTGCCGCCTGCACGCCCGCCGCGAGCACAAATGCTACCCCCCGCCCGCCCCGGTTGAGCGTCACCGAGGATGCCAGGACAGCGCCGAGCGGCGAACAACCGCCCACCCCCGCCACCCCTGCGCCCGCTTTCAGCCCGACCCCGCGCCTATTCCCGGCGCGGGTGCAGTGCCCCGACGCCCCACCTACCCGCCTGATTCGCGGCAGCGGCGGGCGCGTCAGCCAGGTAGACCCGCGCCCGCTGAATGTGCGTGCCGAGCCGGGGTTAACCGGCGACATCATCACGCGGTTGGAACCGGATATGGCGTTTACCGTGCTGGAGGGTCCGGTATGTGCGGACAGCTATGCCTGGTATCGCATGCGCAGCGGCACGCTTACCGGTTGGATCGCAGAGGGGGATCGCAGCGTGTACTACGTGGATCCGCACCCGCCGGAATAGCGCGGCGGGCTAAAGCCTGATTGCTGTAAATCCACCGTATGCGCATGATCGGCTAAACCAGGGAGCCAGCCCACTTGACCGGCAGACAGCTTAATTCTGCCGGAGTACGCGGGTCACGGCATTTCGCCGTTCTGCGCCTGTACGCTGGCGCTGCCGGTCAACTGGCGCATTCGGGGTTGTCTGCCGGGCACAGCCAGCGCATCAGCACCGTACCTTCGCCTACCCAGCCAGTCATGCCGCCATAATCGGCGTACCAGTACCATAGACTCATTCCGCGCCAGTTGCCGCAGACGGGTCCATCGATCAGCGTGAGCACAGCGTTGTCTGGCGCCTGGGTCAGCACACGGACAGCGTTACCCTGCGGTGCGCGCACCCCACTGAGGATATTCAGGCGGGTATCCATGTTGAAATCCACGACCACCACATCACCTGGACTGAACAGGGTTGGCGGCGCGCCGGGGCAGGCGTTGATTACATTGGTGCCCCCAGCAAGCGGTGTCACCGGCACACGGGTGCTGCTGCTCTGCGCGCTGATTGCCGTCGCCGTCGCAAACGCGGCAGGCTGTGCGGGCGCAAGGGTCGGCACACCGGTTGGCAGCACCGCCCCGGCAGCGGGCGTTGCCAGCGGGTCGGCGGTGGCGGCAAACGGCGCGGCGGGTGTTGAAGTGTTCATCACAATTGCCGGACGCGACGGCGCAGGCGCTAACACTTCGGTGACTGAACCGCTGGCAAAAGGTGATGTATACACCACCATGTCCATTGTCAGCGTGTAGCCCATAATATCGCCGCTGACTGAGAGGCTGCTGATTTGCACCGCAGGGATAGTTGCCTCGCGGATGCTGGTTACGAATTGCAGGAGCTG
>DAOTWP010000360.1:0-1706 GCA_034435675.1 Anaerolineae bacterium | reverse complement strand
AATCGCTGCAAAGGATTCCAGCACGAGTTTGCCGGTGAAGCTGGCATCGTGCAGCCCGCGCCAGACTTCATCCCATGTGACCGTGCCGCTGCCCACCAGCCCGCGGTGGCTTTCGCTCATGTGGATGTAATCAAGCACATCGGCACACTCGACCAGCGGGGTATAAAAACCTTCTTCCTCAATGTTCATATGATACGTATCCGCATGCAGCTTGAGGTTATCCACACCTACCGCCAGAATTGTCTCGCGTGTGTCTGCCAGCGAATTGTACAGATACGTCTCGTAGCGGTTGCAGGCTTCCAGCGCAAGGATAATGCCGCGTTTTTTTGCCTCTGCCGCCACATCTTTGAGTACCTCTACCACCGTCTGCCGTTCTTCTGCGGATGGCGGTTTTCCGGTCAGCTTGCCCAGTTCATACGCGATACAGCCGCCCAGGTACTGGCTGCCAACTGCCTCAACCTGCTCCAGCGCGGCAATAAGGAATTTGCGCGCCTCATCAGGATAGTGCGGCATATGCGCGCCTGCGGGCAGCACCAGCGAACACGTCGCGCCGATTCCTGCCTGTTTCAGCGCCGCGCGATGGCTGGCAGCGTCGAACTCAGTCGGTTTGAGCAGCGGGATTTCGATGAAGTCGAACCCCACCGCGCCCGCCTGCCCGATCGCATAATTCCCGCTGTCCGTCTTCCACTCGCCAATCCATACAAAAGCATGTGCGCCATATTGTGTCATAGTCAATGTCCTTGATTACCTGCTTCCGGTAGAGCGGCGCTGCCCCGCGTGGGCTTGCTGCCGCATCGCTGCCTGCTCAATGGGTGCTGCTCAGGCGGTGCATCTGTTCACGCAGCAGGGGATAAAGCTCAAGAAACTGCGCGTAAAGCGGATCATACTCCGCCTGTCTGTGCGCATCCGGCTCGGTCAGGTCGCCATAGCGCACCAATCGGTCGCAGGCTTCCAGCAGGTTGTCCCTGAAGGGTGTGCCCGCTGCGAATGCGCCAGTGCCGCATCCCGCCAGCACTGCTGCGCCCAGCGCCGCCTGCTCCTGCTGCAAACTCTTGCGCAGCGGAATCCCGAATACGTCCGCCATCATCTGCCGCCAAACACCGCTCTCTGCGCCACCCCCGGAGATAATCACAATCTCCGGGCTGCCGCCAACCGAGAGCGCGAGTTCCAGCGCCTGCCGCAGCGCAAATGTAACGCCTTCCATGACCGCCCGCGCCAGATGCCCGCGCGTATGATAACTACTCAAGCCGATAAAAACGCCGCGCGCCCCCGGGTCCATGTGCGGCGTGCGTTCACCGGTCAGGTAGGGCAGAAACAGCAGCCCATCCGCGCCGGGGTCAATTTGTCCCGCTTCAGCGCTAAGCCGTGCATAAGCGTCCGGCTGTTCTTGCAGCCCAGTGATGCCGCGCAGCCAGCGCAGCGCCAGCCCGGCGGAAAGAATCGCGCCGAGCGCATACCGTTGTCCGGCGACAGCGTGCGGAAAAACATGCAGTCGCGCGTCGGTGCGAAGTGTGCCCGCGTGCAGCGGCACGAACACTTGCCCGCCGCTGCCAATTGTCACAGAGGCTCGCCCTGTGTCAATAATGCCGTTGCCCAGTGCCTGAGCAGGCTGGTCTGCCGCGCCGCTAACCACCGCAATGCCGGGTCGCAGCCCCAGTTCCTGCGCGGCGGCGGCTGTCAGTGTTCCGGCGATGTCCGCAGAGCCA
>DAOTWP010000359.1:0-15841 GCA_034435675.1 Anaerolineae bacterium | reverse complement strand
GGGAAAATCCCCGGCAATTGGGTTGCTCCCCGCTCCTGGTGCCGAAGGCACGGTCGGGAGAGGGGTTGGGGGTGAGGGCTAGACAAGGGCATCGGGTGTCATGCTCATCTTGTTGGACTACTAGATTGCCCGCACCTTAAATAATCCCTCTCCTTGGGGAGAGGGACTTAAAAAACCAGCCTGCCCCGTATTCACCCCCTCAGCCTTTGGGGGAAAGGGTAGGGGCTGCGGGCTTCACGCTCAAAACAGGGCTGAGTGTAGATGCGCCGGTGCTTAAATCGTCTCCGGCGGCAGTTCGATAACGCAGCCTTCATCCGGGCGCAGCGTGAATTCGTGCAGCGGCTCCAGCCCTTCACGGTCCAACAGCGTTGACAGCACCACGCTGCCCCGGTCAAACCCGCTGAAGGTCATCGTTTGCGGCGCGGACGAAAAGTTGAGCGCCATCAGATAACGCTGGTCGTTGTACTGGCGCATGTAGACAAAGCAGGGTTCCGGCACATTGTCGAAGGCGTAATAGCGCCCGCTGTGCAGCGCCGGGGTGTCACGGCGCAGATGCAGCAGGCGGTGGTAAAGGTTGAGCAGCGAGTGCGGGTCTTCGCGCTGGACGGCGACATTGACCTGCGCGTAATTGGGCGCGACGGGCAGCCAGGGTTCAACCGTTGAGAATCCGGCGTAGGGGCTGTCATCCCATTGCATCGGCGTTCGCTCAGGGTCGCGCCCCATGCCGGGCACGTTGATGCCGAAGGGGTCCTGAAGGCGCTCCTGCGGAATGTCCACATTTTCCATGCCCAGTTCTTCACCGTAATAGATGAACGGCGTCCCGCGCAGCGTCAGCAGCAGCATGGCGGCGATGCGCTTCTGTGCGGTGCGGATGCGGCTGCCCAGGCGCGCCATATCGTGATTGCCCAGCACCCAGTTCGGCTGCGCGAAAGCGGGCAGCCCGCGATCATAGCGGTCTACCAGATCATTGATGGCGCGGGCGTTCCATGGCGTCAGCAGCAGTTTGAAGTTAAACGGCAGATGCTGCAAGTCGTTGTGCGTGCCGTCGCTGCTGTACTGCCGCACCAGATATTCCATATCGGCAAGATATTCTTCTTCGCCAATGAAAACGCGCTCAGCGCCCGGCGTGCTGTAACGGTCAAAGACCTCGCGGAAGGCGCGCACCACCTGCACGACTTCCGGGCGCGATTTGTTATACACCTGCTGATAGGCGTCTTTGGGACTGTCGAACTGCGGATCGTAATTCGGGTTGGGCGGGTTATCGCGAAACTCAGCGTCTTTCATCGTGTAGAAGATCACGTCCACGCGGAAACCGGCGATGTCTTTTTCCAGCCAGAAAGCGATGGTGTCCTGCATGGCGCGCAGCACGTCGGGATTACGATAATTCAGGTCGGGCTGTTCCGGCAGAAAGCTGTGCAGGTAATACTGCCCGGTGGGTTCGTCATATTCCCATGCGGAAAAGTCCACGCTGCCATCCGCGCGTTTTTTGCCAAAGAAGCAGGTCCAGTTATTGGGTGGTCCGCCATCTGGGGCGGGGTCATGCCAGATATACCAGTCACGTTTGGGGTTGGTGCGCGCACTGCGCGACTGCTGGAACCAGACATGCTGGTCGCTGGTGTGGTTGGGCACCAGGTCAAGGATGATGCGAATGCCGCGCTCTTTCGCCTCGTCAATCAGCCGTTCCATATCTGCCAGTGTGCCAAAATCAGGATGCACCGCCTCATAGTCGGCGACATCATAGCCGAAATCCTTCATCGGGCTGGGGAAGGTGGGCGAAAACCAGATTGCATCCACGCCCAGCCACTGCAAGTAATCCAGCTTGCGGATAACGCCCATCAGATCGCCGATGCCGTCTGCGTTGCTGTCTTTAAAACTGCGCGGATACAGTTGATACACCACCCCGCGCTGCCACCATGCCTGTGTCATTGCGTTTCTCTCCGGTTGGAAATGCGCCGCGCCTAGCATAACACAACGCAGCATGAAGGCAACGGCGCGCGTGCGGCAACGGCGCCCCTTTGTGCCGCGCGTCGCTGTGCGTCGCCGTGCGCTTCGCGTAGTACGCTTGACATTTAGAACAGATTTCCTTAAAGTAATAAGCGAGTTAAAGAACCGTTGTTTTGGGGTCTGTGGAGTAACAGATGTCCGAACAGACAGTACAGATGGCAGCGATTAAGGCGGTTCAGGCGCTGACAATCGCTTCGCTGCGCAAGGTGATCCCGATTGAGGAAATCGGCGACTGCTTTGGCGACCTGCATTATCTGGCGGTGAAACACGACATTCCCTGGCGGCACGGCGGCTGGTATGCCATTTATCACAGCTTTATGCCCGGTCTGACCGATGTTGAGGTGGGCATCATGCTGCCCGGCGGCTACGACACCCGCCTGCTGCGCCGCAACGCCCCGCTGCTGACCGTGCGCGAATTGCCTGCCGAACCGGCGATGGCGTGCTGGCTGCACCGGGGGCACTACGGCGGCATGACCGACGCCTACACCCTGCTGCTGGACTGGATTGACCGCAGCGGCTACAGGGTTTGCGGACCCTCGCGTGAGATTTATCACCAGTCGTATTTCACGCAGCCGGATGACGCCGAACCCGCGCCGGAGGATCTGCTGACCGAGATTCAACTGCCGGTCAAGCCGGTTTAACCCCGCGCCCGCGCCCGCGCCCCGCCCGCGCTGCGCGTTACCCGGTGTACACCCCCCGAAGTACACGGGGAGAAGCACTTGCTATCCCTGTCGCCGCCTTTCGCCTGCCCACTGCTACCGAAAATTTTGTGAAAATATCGCGCCTGCGCGACAAACTGCCCTGCGAAATGTTAGACTTAAATGAGGATGTTCCACTGCCGGCAGCGGTGCTGGCAGGTGCGAAGCATCGACCAATAGCTGACGAAGGCAAACCGCGATGAATCATGAACTGCTGATCAAAAATCTGCGCCACCCACAAGCGAATGTCCGTCTGGGCGTGGCGCGTGTTATTGGCATGGTCGAGGAAACCCGCGCGCTTGACGCCCTGCGGGAGGTCTTCAACAGCGAACAGGATTTGGACGCGCGTAATGCCATGCTGAACGCGGGCAGGCGCGTCAAAGTCGCCGCAGAGCGGGGCTTCAACACGATTGACGCCCTGTGCCAGCATTTCGGCATTTTCCGCGAACTGCGCGAAGTGGGTGACCCGGACGAAGCCGCCAAGCTCAAGACGATCATGAACCAGATGGAGAATGACCTGCTGCGCGACCAGATGCGCGCCCAGGAGGAAGCGCTGCGGCGGCAGAACAGCCAGAGTGCCGGGCTGATGATGGGCATGCTGCTGACCGGCAACCCCAACGGCTATCTCAACATGGTCGCCGGGGGCATGACCACCCCGACCGCCGATGTGCTGTCTTCGAACCTGGGCAGCAAACGCATGGAACTGGCGGCAAAGCGCGACCCTGCCCGCAAGCCGACACAGGAAGACATCAAGCGCCAGGTGCAGCGCCTGCGCGAAGACCCCGACGCTGAGGATCGTCGCAAGGCGGTGATTCAGCTTGGCGACCTGAACAACGTTGCCGCGCTGCCGTTTCTGGCAGAGGCGTTTGCCCGCGACAGCGCTGACAGCGTGCGCCAGACTGCCGAGCGTATCGGCAAGGTGCTCTACTGGAACGCGATTTACTGGCAGCTCGAAGAATCCGGCGAGATTGAAACGCTGATGCGCGAGAAGGCGCAGGAACTGAAGGAAAAAGGCGGTACGAGCGACGACCAGGCGCTGCAAATCCCACAGGTCCCGCGCGAACAGCCGGACATCAACGATATTCTGCGGCAGGCGGAACAGGCACGCAAACGCAAAGGGCGCGGGCGCTAGGCTGACGCTTGCGGGCGGGTAGATTCCAGGTAGGGTGTACAATAGGTTGTGACAATATGCCGGATTGACGCCGGGAGGAAACCAGACCCTGCGCGCCGGAGTCATCAAGTGGGGCAGTCATCTTGCCCTGCCGATTTCGGAGGAGCTTGCTGCGGAAACTGGACTGGCAGACGATAGTGAAATTGATATTCGTGTCGTTGACGGTCAGATCATAATTTCCCCTATTGAGATGGGTGATACCTCCGGCGGCTATACGCTGGAGACACTGCTTGATCAGATTACCGACGAGATGCTCCATCCTGAAATTAACACTGGCGATCCCGCAGGAAATGAGGTCTGGTAGTGACCTACATTCCAGTCCGGGGTGACGCTGTCTGGATGCAGTTTACACTCCAGGCTGCTCTAATGCGTCCAGGCGGGCATCGAGCCGTTCAAAGGCGCGGATTTTCGCCTTGCGCATGCTGTGTTCCAGCCGCAGGAGTTCGTCCAGTTCGTCGGCGTCCGTCGGACTGAGCGTACCGGTCCGGTTTATTTCCAGCAGCGCCGCAATGCGTGCCTCTGACGCTTCTGACCGGCGGAAAGCGACAATTTGCTCCAGCGTTGGCGAAGAGGTAAAGAACTCTACGAATGCGTCATAGGGCTTCAGGTGTGCGATTGCCATAATCATGTTCCTCATTGCTACCCTATCGTATAACATATGCCGAGATGAACCCGCCCGTCCAGCAAGCCCGGAGCAAACCTGTGTCTGAGCTGATTTCTCCCGAAACTCAGCGTTTCATCGCCGCAGAACGCCTGCGCAGTGAACTTGCCCCTACAGGCTTCGCGCAGGGCTATTACACCCTGGCTTCCCCCAATGAGATTGTGCTGGAAGATACGCTGATGTTCAGCGGCAGCAGTGCCGTGTTACAGGCGCGGGTGGATGGCTTTTTGCTGTCACAGGGTTACAAACGGGTGGCGAAACCCGGCAAGTCCTATGCGCAGTACCGGCGCGGGCGATCCGGCGGGTCGCTGTTCGCCATGCGCCCCAGCCGCTTCCCGGCGATTGTCGTCCTGCGTGCCCGGCGCGAACCAGAGCGGGGCAGCACGCTGCTGAAAATTATCTGGCTGGTGGACACCAGAGGGCAAAACCTGACGCGCCACGAAATCGCCTACTGGGAAACACAGGCACACGCGCTGCGGGAGAGCATCGCCGGGAACAGCCTCTCCCAACAGATGATTGACGCCAGCGAAAAAGCCAATAACCGGCTGTTGTGGCGCATGTTCATGGCACCGCTGGTCGTGCTGTGTAATCTCTTTGGGCTGCTCTTCGTGCTGGCGATTCTCACATCCAACCCAACCGCATCCGGCGCGCTGGTGTTCTCGGTGGTTGCTTTCGCGCTGCTGCTGGCGCTGGATATCGTGACTCTCAAAAAGGTCACGCAGCGGGTGCAGGTTTAGGCATCCGGCAGTTCAGGCGCTTCCGTCCGGTAGATCGAAGTCGGCGGGGGCGGCGGGCTGCTGCGCCAGCGCAAAGCAGCGTGTCAACTGCGCCAGCGTCACCCGCCCGGCAGACAGTTCCAGCGCGGTAAGCTGTTCCAGTGTAAAGAATGCTGCCTCGCTGGTTTCGGTATATTTTGCCGAGGTGTCGGTGTGCTGCACCGGCGTGGTGTCCAGCAGGTCGCACAGGAAAAACAGCTTAAGAATCGGCGTGCGTTCGTGGGGGGGATGTTCATGGCGGGCGGCGCGTTTGTCTGCCGCCAGCAGCAGCCGCACCGGGCGGACGCGGTAGCCGGCTTCTTCCAGCACTTCGCGCGCTGCCGCTTCTGCCGGGGTCTGGTTGACATCTGCCCAGCCGCCGGGCAATGTCCAGCGCCCGCCGTCCAGCAGTTCGCGCACCAGCAGCACACGGCTCTGGTGCAGCACAAAACCGCGCACATCCACTTTGGGCGTCACCTGCACACCGGTGTCCAGCGCGGATACCGCGTTTTCTGCCGGGACAGCCGCTGCCAACTGCGCTGCCATCTCTGCGGAAATGTCGCGCACAGCGGCGTAACGCTCGGCGTCGAAATGGTGCGGGTCGGACGCGCTGCCCGCTTCCGCCAGCGCCCGCAGGCGCGCAATCCACTGCTGCCAGTCGGGGGTCACGACTGCTCCCTTTCTTGCGATAGGACCGGCTGCCACAACGCCCAAGCATAGTCCCGCTGCCAGGACAAAACCAGCCCGGAATTGCCCTGCCCGCACGGCGGCAAGCTGCGCCCGATCATGAAATTTCGCCTAATTCGCGCCGGTTATAACCAAAATTCAATTGAGCCTGCCGTGAATTCGCGTTAGGCTGAAGGTAGACAATTTTATGGCGCAAAGGAGGAACCCAGCATGCAGGACTTTCTGGAAGAAATTGTCTTCGCCATTGAGCGCAACCCGTCAGAAGCGCTGGCAGCCTTTTTCGGCATCCTGTTCAGCCTGTGGGTGCTGCGGCGGCTTGCCTATGGCAACCGCTACACCTCGCACATTGTGCTGCGCAGCTACCATATTGACCGCGATGCCGATGTGATGGTCGATATTGTCGGGCGGGAGCGCGGGCTGATCGCGCTGCTGCAAACGCTGTTCGGGCTGGGCACGGAATACCGCATGCGGGTTACCCGGCAGGTGGTCTATATCCGCGAGTCGAACCTGAGCGGGCAGCAGTGGGAGATTCTGCCGATTGCGCACATCAACATGGCGGCGTGCGGCTTTGCCAAACCGCTGTGGCTGCTGGTGCTGGCGCTGCTGCTGTTCTTCACGGCGGGCATGCTGTTCCTGATTGCCAACGGCAGCAGAGCGGGCGTAGCAGATCAACTGCCGCTGATTATCGCCCCGGCGCTCGTCGGTCTGTTCTGCTTTCTGGGCTATCTGTTCGGGCGCACGATGGCGTTTCGCGTGTCGGCGGGCGAAGGCTACCGCGGCTTCCAGTTTCGCGGCACCAGCGCGGCGGATTTCGACAAGGTGCTGCTGACCGTGCAGATTATCAATGACCGCGCGATAGAGCTTCAGACCGGGCAGAAGGCGAGCGACCATTCGTTCCTGATACGGCGCTGAGCGGTTGAACCTGCGGCGCGGGGCAATTCGCGCTATGATTCGCCGTAGTGTGCAAAGCAGTGAACAGGCGGACGGGCATGCAGTTCAGCTATACCCATAATGAACAGACCTATACGGTGAGTCTCGAAGTCCAGGCAGATGGCAGTTATCACGGAGTAATCAGCAGCGCGGACGGCACGCAGCAGCAGTATCACGTCACGGCGGCACAGATGCGCGATGGCGGCTGGTGGCTGCTGTTGGGCGCTGCGCAGGCGTCCGGGCAGGCGCGCGAGCAGGCGCACGAGCAGGCGCGCGAGCAGGCGCATGCACATGTCGTTACACGCGGCACCCAGCGCGATCTTGCCGTCAATGGGCGCTACTTCACGCTGGGGCAGCCGGACACGACCCGCCGCCGCCGTGCCGCCGGGGGCAGCGCTGCCGCCGCGCTGCATGCCGAGATGCCCGGTCAGGTGACGGACGTGCTGGTGCGCGCAGGTGACGCCGTGACACGCGGGCAGGCGCTGGTGGTGCTGGAAGCGATGAAGATGCAGCTGCGCGTGGCAGCGCCGCGTGACAGCGTGGTGGCGCGTGTGCTGGTCGAAAAAGGGCAGGTCGTGGAGCGCGGGCAGGTGCTGGTAGAACTGGGCGCGGCGGAATAATGGGCGCATGTGTTTCTCCAGCGGCTTCCTCTGACGCCATACGTTGAATGCGCATTCCGGCAGGATGCCCCTCACGATGCCTCTGATAAACAGGGGCGCAGGCATCAAGGAGGAGCATAGATGACCGAGCGACGAATACTGAGTGCGGCGTTTAGCCTGACTTTGCTGCGCGCTGTTGTGGGGCTGAGTCTCGCCTGCCTGCTGCTGGCGGCGCTGGCGCTGCTTGCCGGGCGGGTGCTTCGTCCGGATGCGCCGGAGCTTGCCTATATCGTCGATACCTCCGAGGCGCACAACACACTCTATTTTATGGATGTTGAGCGGCGGCTGCGTGTGCCGTTTGTGTATCCGGTTGTGGATCGCCAGGTTTCGTGGTCTGCCGATGGGCGGTGGATTGTCTTCCATGCCCAGCAGGCGGCGGACACGGTCGGCATGTACCGCGCACATCCGGATGGCACGGCGTTACAGCGCATCCGGCAGGACACCCGTGCCGAACGCAACCATGTCTGGTCACCGGACGGGCAGTGGATTCTGTTCGAGTTTTCGCAGGGTGACGACTGCGATATCTACCGCGTGCGCCCGGATGGCAGCGACCAGCGTAATCTCACGGGTGGCGCGGGACAGAACTTCAACCCGCAGTGGTCGCCGGACGGGCAGTGGATCGTGTTTCGTTCCGAGCGGGGCACGAGTACCTCGAATTTGTTCCGCGCGCGCCCCGACGGCACAGACGTGCAGCGCATCACGGACACCAGCGGCAGCGACTTCGCGCCGGCATGGTCGCCAGATGGGCAGTGGCTGGCGTTTGTGTCCAATCGCGGCGGCATCCACCACCATCTGTACCTAGTGCGCCCCGACGGCAGCGGCTTGCAGAACCTGACGCCGCAGCCGGGTCTTGATCTGGTGGGCAGCGTGCCCGTGTGGTCGCCGGATGGGCAGTGGATTGTGTTTGCCACGCCTTATCCCGGTCCCGGTTACACCGTTTACCGTGTTCGTGTGGATGGCACACAGTTGCAGCGTGTGACCGGGGAAGGTCAAAATTGGGGTCAGAACCAGTATACGCCGCTCTGGTCACCGGACATGCACTGGCTGGCATTCCACAGGGGCAGAGCTGGCGGTCTCTACCTGGCGCGCCCGGACGGCAGCGTTGTTCAGCGCCTTGACCCCGAGCGCAGCGGCATCTACGCCTGGCGACCGTGAGTGCACGGCAGGAGGCATAAGCGCCCATGACAGGCAAACCGATTACCCGCGCTATGTCACAGAGCGCTTGCCCTGACAACTGAGAATATGTATCATTTACGCGACTGTTCATTTTTTCACAGGAAAGCGCAGGTTAAAGAAAGATGCGGGCACGTTGGTCGTTGGCGTCAATGGCAGGACTCATCATGCTGCTGCTGGTGTTTGCTGTGCCGGGCGCACAGCCGGGCGCACAGGCACAGATGGCAGCGGAAACCGAACTGTATATTACCGGCGCGTGGGCGCGGGCAACACTGGTTGTGGACGCGGCAGGCGGCGGCATGGGTGGCATGGACATGACCCCCGAAGCAGCACCGGAGGCAACCGAAGCGCCCATGGGCGAGATGGGCGGCGGCATGGGTGGCAGTGTCAGCGCGGCGTACATGACCATCGCCAACCCCGGCGATGCCCCCGTGCGGCTGGTGGCGGCGGCAGCGCCTGTCGCGGCAGTGGTCGAAATCCACGAAACGATTGTCGAAAACGAAGTTGCGCGCATGCAGCCGGTGGAAGGCATCCTCGTGCCAGCGGGCGAGTCGGTGACGCTGGCGCCCGGCGGGCTGCACATCATGCTGGTAGATCTGCTGCGCGATCTGCCGGCGGGTGGCGCGATCAGCCTGATGCTGACCTTCGAATTGCTCAACGCTGATGGCAGCAGCATGGGCGAAACGCATGATGTGCTGATTGCTGTGCCCGTGCTGGAAAGCGCGCCCCCGGCGACAGACTTTGTGCTGGTCGGCGGGTGGGTGCGTGCCACCGCGACGGCAGCGCCGATGGGCGGTATGGACATGACGCCCGAAGCAGCGCCCGAAGCAGCGCCCGAAGCAACCGAAGCGCCCATGGGCGGCGGCATGGGCGGCATGATGGGCGGCAGTGTCAGCGCGGGTTACTTCATGCTGCTTAACCAGGGGGCGGATGACCGGCTGGTCAGCGCCAGCGTGCCGGTGGAGATTGCGCTGGTGACGGAGCTGCATGAGACGGTGGTCGAAAACGAAATCGCCGCCATGCGCCCGCTGCTGGACGGCGTGGTGCTTCCGGCAGGGGCGCGGCTGGTGTTTGAGCCGGGCGGCATGCATGTGATGCTGATTGATGTGCAGGTGGATCTGGTGCCGGGTGACGCCGTGCCGCTGACGCTGATGTTCGAGTCCGGCGCGCGGCTGGTGACAGCGCTGCCCGTGCGTGAAAGCGACGGTACGCACGCCGGGCGCTAAACCCACTGACAGGGAGCGCAGGGTAGAGACTGCCCTTGCTGCCCTTGAAACGGTGGCAGGGGCGATCAACCCCGGACCGAAAACGCCCTGAGTTCATTGAGGCGGGCTGGTGGATTAGCCGTAAATCACAGTCGCTGTATGCAGCTCAAGAATTTGATCGAATAATGTGGTTTGTAGGGTTGAAGCATGCTTCAACAACCCTGCTTCAACCCTGCACCGGTAACCTGATTATTTTCTTAAAGCGCATCTGGCGGCTTGCCACCGCGTTCAGCCGGATGCATTCCGCTTTCCGGCGGCGCTGCCCTCTGCTGGACGTGCAGCGGCATGTCCGCCAACGCGCGTCATTCAGAGGTCAGAGACGCATAGGGGCAGCCACCACCAACCGCACAACGACGTCGGCGCTGACAACGCCGTACGGGAGGCCGTTGCTGCGATACGACGCGGCGGCGCTGTACCGATTGAAACGGAAGGAACCGCCCCGCAGCACCTGCCCCGCAGCCTGACCAGCCAATGCTGGCAACCTGGCTATAACAGAAAGCCCCTCTCCCAGCGCAGCGTTTGGGAGAGGGGTTGGGGTGAGGTCTAAAACCCCTAAAATCGACTCCGCTGACGCGGAGAGGTACTGGGGGATTCCCCCAGACCCCCTTAGAGGCGCGCTGCGCGCGCAAGAGCTACAGAGGCGCTCGTTCCACGCTGTGCGTGTCACTCGCTTCCAGAGTTCAGAGTACCAGAGTTCAGAGACGCATAGGGGCAGCCACCACCAACCGCACACCGTAGCCGTGGTGATCGCTGAGCGGGGGGCCGTAGCTGCGATACGACGCAGCGGCGTAGAGCTGATGGTCGCTGAAAGAACCGCCCCGCAGCACCTTTGGCTGGTTATTACTAATACTTAATGTTTCAAACGACTTATAATCGTTCAGGCACCATTCATACAAACTGCCTGCCATGTCAAGTGCCTCACACTTCGCCGCGCCGTGCGGGTACATCCCAACGGCAATCGCCCGCCCCAGTCCCGCTTCGCTGGTGTTGGCGTATCCCGGCTGCCAACCGCCCCACGGGTAGTCGCGCTGCTCTGCGCCGCCCTGCGCTGCCCACTGCCATTCCCATTCGGTCGGCAGACGGATTTGCCAGTCAGATGCCCTCACCCCCAGCCCCTCTCCCGAACGCTGCGCTGGGAGAGGGGAGTCATCCAATGCTGTCTGAACAATGATTGTCAGGACATCTTCGAGCTGTGTGTAGAGCAGATCGTTAGGAAAACGAAGGACGCGCAGCCCTAATGCTTCCAGTTCAGCCTGACGGCGCGCATCAGCTTCACGCTGGCTATCGTGAATTCCTCCATCGAGTTCGATGACCAACCGGTATTCGTAGCAGAAGAAATCGACTACATAGGCGGTCTTTGCAACCGGATGCTGGCGGCGGAATTTGAGACCACTCAACCGACGATCTCGCAAGCACTCCCAAAGCAATTCCTCCGCTGAGGTTTGTCTCTGGCGCAGATCACGCGCAATATACACCAGCACCTCACTTGCTTTGGCGCGGTATTCGCCCTTCAACGGCATGTTTTGAAGCCCTTCAGCCGAGAGCCTGTTCAGCGTGCGCTGGTCAAGCCCCTCTCCTAGCGCCGTAGGCGCGGTCGGGAGAGGGGTTTGGGGTGAGGGCAAAAACCGCTCGAACAACCCCAATTTCCGATATTTGAAATCCAGCCAGCGGGCAAATGCCACGCTCTGATACCACGAGATGCTGTCACGCGGATTATTCAGCGCTTGCGTGCGCTGATCGGCAAGTTTCTGCTGCCGGTAATCCTTCGGCATATCCGCCCACCACTCAGGGTTATTCCAGCCGTCGTCTGCCTTGACGAACGCCTGATACTGGTCAAAGGTCACGAGATATTGAGCGATATAGAATGGTTGCACGGTGAATTTGTGCTGCTTAATTGTGATCTCACCGCCGGGAGTGACAGGCAGCCAGGCAATAGCGGGGATTGCCCTCACCCCCGACCCCTCTCCCAAAAGAGAGGGGAGAACAACCACGCCCACACCGGGGCGCGAATCCCCGATGACTGCCAGCCGCTCACCGATAGCCAAGCGTCTGCCGTGCATGTCGGCAGTGGGCGGCAGTTTTTCCAGTTCGCGGACTTTGCGATCCGCTTCCGGCTCGGTATACGCTTTGAGCGGTTCGGGCAGATCATCGCGCCCATAGCCGAGACTGGCGAGCGCCCGCTCAAAGTAGACCAGCGCCTCATGGGTCGGCTGCGGCGTATCTCTGCCGCGCTCTGCCCACGTTCTGGCATCGCGCTCGTACTGGCGATACAGGGCTAAATCGCCTTTGATCAGTGCGATCCAGTTCGCCAGCGCCTCCCAGTGGCGCAAAATCGCCTCATGCGCGACTTCGACCTCTGCCCTCACCCCCTGCCCCTCTCCCCAACGCTGCGCTGGGAGAGGGGTGGCAAGCCCCGCTCCTTTGGGAGAGGGATTTTGGGAGAGGGCGCTGGTCACCAGCAAGCGTGCTCTGGCAAACGTTTCGATCAGCCGCATTTCGTTTGAGTCCGCGTCGAAAGTGGACAGGGGCGCGCGTCGCCGGGTTGGGATCAACTGCCCATCTTCCTCGGTCAGCGCGATCAATTCGCGGAAGACCGTTTGCAGCGCCTTCTCGCGTGCCGCTTCGTCGAAGGGCAGTTCGGCATAGGCACGCGCTGCCAGCGTGTTAATCGCCCCCTGCACGCCCTTGAGTTCGACTTCGTAATCATGGCGCAGCAGTCTGCCATCGCCGCGTGCTTTCGCCCGCAGGTACAGTGATTCCAGCACATACGAGATCAACGCCAGCGCGCCGCTCTCACTCCCTGCGTCATCCACGATCTGCGCGGCGAGACCCGCATCCAGCTTCAGCCCCGCCAGTTCCGCCGGGCGGGTGATCATCTCGTACAGCGCAAACGATGATGGGCGCGTCAGCCCATAGGCGTGCTGTTTGAGTTCGTCGAAGTGGGGCAGCGCTGCGCCGTAGAAGTCGGCACGCATGGTCAACAGCGTCACCACCTGCGCCGACGGCTGCCGGATCGCCTGAATGAACGCTGCCACGCTGCCAGCAGGCAGATGCGGGTTATTGTCCGCCAGCGTGAAGATTTCTTCAAACTGGTCAATGAACAGCAGCACGCGCTTGCCGGGCAGCGTCAGCGCGATCTGTTCGACCAGATTCGCGGGCGACTCGCGCAGGGTATGCGCCAGTTTACGGGCAGCGGGCAGCGCATCAATCAGCGCAACGCCCATTTCCGGCAGTTTCACCAGTGCCAGCGCCACTGCGTAGAACGGATCATCGCCGGGGACACAGCGCACAATCTGCCAGCCGCGTTCGCGCAGTCTGGGCAGCACGCCTGCCGCCGCCAGCGAGGATTTCCCACTCCCCGATGCGCCCAGTACGAATACCAGCCGCTGTTGATCAACGCGATTGAGCACCTCCAGCGTTTCAGCATCGCGTCCGAAGAAGATCGGCGCATCCCCTTCATCAAGCGCCGTCAGCCCACGATAAGGGGTCAGATTCGGGTCAATGACCCGCTGCTGTGGCGGATCGGGCGGGCGCGGGTTATCGCGTAGATGGCGCAGGTAGGTGATCAACTGCCCCTTGAACAGCGCCTTGAAATCTGTGTGCGTCGGGTATTCGTTCACGCCGCCGGTGTAGCGTCCTTCGGCATCCTGAAACTGCTTGAAGAACTGTTCGACCTGATCAAACTGCTGGTTTCTCTCGGCGCGCCTGGGGTCTTTCAGGCTGATGAACGGCTCTTCGGCGCAGCGGTACAGCCACACCGTCGGCTTGCCGCTTTGCTGGTAACCCTGTAAAGCCTCCGAATATTCATAGTGCGTGCCGCTCAGATACTCGCGCGCATCCATTACCAGCGGCGACCCCATGCGCGACCAGAACAGCACGACGGTGAGGTCGCACGCTGAGGGGCGAAGCATATAAATGTCCACTGATTTCTGCGGGATCGCGGTCACGGGCATGGGCAGGACGACAGACTTATCATCCCAGCGGTACAGCTTGAGGATGAAATGATGGGCAAATTCGCCGCTGGCATTGATCTCGTCGATCACGTCTTGCGCGTCGTCGCGCTCCTGCGGCACGTCACCGGGCGAGGAGAGGAAGATTTTGAAGAAGATCGGATCTGTCATGTTGGCTGTCCACACTCAGAATGTCTCGCTAATAACTCGCGATTGTAGCAGTTCTTGTGGATTTTTGCCCGCACGCCACTAAGGCAACAGCCCCCTCCACCCCCTATGTCCAGCATTGTGACTCGCACTTGCGGCAAATGCATGGACAAATGCATGAGCAAATGCTCACCCTGACAGCGAACGTCTGTGCTATTGTGCTGTTTGGAGCTGGCGCGCAGAACGGGCGCGCAGCGCCACCGGCAGCTTAACAACGGGCATTGGCGTGCGCTGTGCTTGCCTGCGGGCAGTGGGCGGCGCGGCTGTGTGCCCCGCATGGCTGTTCCCCCTCTGCACCATATCTGCCAGCCGCGTGTGGAGGCGTGCGAGGCAGCCAGATGCAGGATGCCGGTGAGACCTGTCCGGCGGAGCTAATGAGACAAGAGGAGTGAAAAGGGACGTGAACACAGCGATCAAGAGTCTCGACGCCGAGAACGGGCGTGTCGGGGGCTATCTGGTGGTCTGGGGCAGCGCCGAGCAGCGCGACCTGCAGGGCGAGTACTTCACGCCGCAAACCGACCTGTGCCTGGAATGGTATCCCGCCCGCCCGGTGCTGTATCACCACGGGTTGGATGGCAGCCTGAAGGCGGCGGTGATCGGCGTGATCGACACGCTGCGCGTGGATGAGGTCGGCGTGTGGGCAGAGGCACAGCTTGACCTGCGCCAGCGTTATGTGCGCACGGTGCAGCGGCTGGTGGATAAAGGTGTGCTGGCGTGGTCGTCGGGCAGTCTGCCGCATCTGGTGCAGGTGGCGGGCGATGGGCGGATTGAGCGCTGGCCCCTGGTGGAAGGCAGCCTGACGCCTGCTCCGGCAGAGCCACGGCGCACAGACGTGCAGACCCTGAAGAGCGCATACGCGGCGCTGGGGTTGGACGTGACGCGGCTGGAGGCAGCGGGCGGGGGGCAGCATGACGAACAACGAACGATACGGCAACAAGGAGAACAAGCGATGCATGAGGACATGCAGACGATGACCGACACCCCGGCGGCGCGCAAACGGCTGCCGCTGGCGGATGGGCAGGACGCGGCGGCAGTGCCCGCCGGGCTGAAGGGCGGACGCATCAGCGTGAGCAGCCCGTATGACGCGCTGGACGCGCTCGATCTGCTGCACGGCTATGTGCTGCTGCGGGCGACGAAGAACTTCCGCGGCGTGAGCGAGCAGTATGGCAACGCGCTGGCGTCCAAGCTTCAGCGCGCCGGGCTGCACATGGGTATCAAGACCGACGAACTGAGCCACAGCACGCAGACCGGCTACGGCGACGAGTGGGTGCCCGACCTGTGGAGCGCGCAGCTCTGGCAGAAGGCACGGCTGGAGAATGTGGTGCTGCCGCTGTTCCGCAGTGTCGAAATGCCGTCCAATCCGTTTGAACTGCCTGCCGAGGGCACAGACCCGACAGTGTACTTTGTGCCCGAAACCGAGGACGAGGCGCACCTGTCGCTGGGCAGCGGCAACCCGATCCCCGACAGCAAGATCGGCAGCAAGAAGATCACGCTGGCGGCGAAGAAGCTGGCGCTGCGCGTGGGCTTCAGCGCGGAACTGGCAGAAGATGCCATCGTGCCGGTGCTGAGCCTGTACCGCGAGCAGGCGATGCGGGCGGTCAGCGCGGCGATTGACCACGCGCTGCTCAACGGCGACACGGTGATCACGGCAAACACCAACATCAACCTGATTGACGGCACG
>DAOTWP010000358.1:0-6307 GCA_034435675.1 Anaerolineae bacterium | reverse complement strand
GTGCTTAACGACGACTTTCAGACCGACCTGCAAATGAATGCCACGCTGGTCACCGACAGCAGCGGCGACCCGGTAGCGATTGTCACCGTCTTTTCGGACATCAGCAATCTGCGCGGGCTGGAAAACACGCTGCAAGAAAACCTGCGCGAGACTGTCGCCCTGTACGAAGCACAGAATGCGCTTGCCGGGGCGGAAACGCTCGAAGATGTGCTCAACGTGCTGCTGGAACAGCTCGCCATGATGCAGGCAACCGAAGCGTATGTCATCCTCACGGGGGAAGACGAACACCTGACGGTGGCGCGCGCCCTGGCAGTGCCACCAGAAGCGACGGACTGGCTGGCGGAAGTGCTTGACCCGCTTGACACGATCACGATTGAGAATGTCGCCCAGGCGCCAGCCCTGAGCGACCATACCCGCCAACAACTGCTCGCCCACAACCTGCGCGCCGTGATGACCCTGCCGCTGCGTTCGCAGGGGCGTTTGCGCACACGCGGCTGGTTCCTGCTTGGTACGGATACACCCTTCCGCTTCGGGTTGGATCAGGAGCGTCTGCTTGCCAACCTGCGCGACATCGCCAGCACCGTGATTGACAACCGTTACCTGATTTTGACGACCGAAGCGGCGCTGCAACTGACCAACGCGCTGTACAGCGCCACGACCGCCATCAGCCGTTCTGGCGGCGATCTGGCGCAATTGACCGCAGTGCTGCAAAACGCGCTGGAGGCAAGCCGTCCGGACTTCTATGCTGCTTACCTTTACGATGACGCGCTGAACCAGGCTGAGCTGTCGGAATTGTTCAACGTGAATGTGGATGGCGACGCGCTGCCGCTGCTGGCACTGGTGGAAACGCACGGGATTACGCCGGAAACGATTTACTTCCCAGATCTTGAAGCCGCAAGCGCCAACGACCCGCTGGCGCGCGATTTCCTGGCGCTGGGTGTGGTCAGCTCGGCGGCAGTGGTTACGCTGCGCTCCAAAGGGCTGCCCGGCGGCTGCCTGATTGTCGCCTTCCGCGACCCGCATTACTTCACACAGGATGACCAGCGCTATCTGGGTGCCATTGCCGACAGCGCCTCGGTGGTCATTGACAACGTGACCCTGTTCGGCGAAATCCAGACCACCCTCGAAGAAACCAGCACGCTGTATCAGGCAAGCCGCGCGCTGACCGATGTCACCCGACCGGAAGAAATTCTGGGGATTCTGGTGGACTTCCTGCGCGGCGATTACGTCAATCAGGTGTTTATCGCCCTGCTGCAAGGCATGGGCTGGGATGCGCCGAATGCATCGGTGAACGTGGTGGCAAGCTGGCATCAGGAGAATCTGGTCAACCTGACGGGCGTTACGCTGTCGGCAGACCAGTTCCCGGCGTGGTCCCTGCTGGCGACCTCCGAACTGCAAACGATTGACGACATTTATACCAACGATGAACTGGATGAAGGCGAAATTGTCGGCACTGCCAGTCTTGAAGCGCGCTCGCTGATCGTGATCCCGCTGCGTGTGCCCAAGCGTGACATCGGCGTGATCTGGCTGAGCGCGCCGGAGGCGCACCGCTTTACCGAAAGCGAACGCCGTATCTTCCAGTCCTTCGGTGAACAGACCTCACTCTCGCTGGAAGCAATCTACCTGCTGCAGCAGACCGAACGCCGCGCGCGGCAGTTGCAGATTACTGCCGACGTGAGCCGCAGTATCGGGACGATCCTCGAACTGGATCAACTGCTGCCGTTCCTCGTCAACATGATCAAGAACACCTTCCATTATGACCATGTGCAGGTGTTCCTGATGGACGATCAGGACGATTACGCGGTGCTGCAAGCCAGCACCGGCGAGGCAGGCAAGCAGCTGCTGGGCGTGGGGCATAAGCTGCAAAAAGGCTCGTTCAGCGTAATCGGGCGTGTGACCGAAGCAGGCGAACCCGTGCTGGCGCTGGACACCGCCGACGCCAATGTGGTTCATCGTCCCAACCCATATCTGCCGCTGACCCGTTCCGAAATGGCGCTGCCACTGATTATCAAGGGGCGTGTCGTCGGGGCGCTGGACGTGCAAAGCAACCAGCCGAATATGTTCAGTGACGAAGACGTGGTCGCGCTGACCACACTGGCGGCACAGATTTCTGTCGCCATTGATAACGCGCAGCTTTACGAACAATCGCAAACCCGCGCGAACGAAATGTCGTTCCTGTTCGACGTGACCACCGCCGCCGCCGCCGCAGAAACGCTGGAGGATGCGCTGGATGGGGTCGCCAAGCGCCTGCGCGACATGCTCAATGCCAGTGCCGTTGCCGTCTATCTGCCGCGTACCTATGTCAACGAATACCGCGACGAAGAACAGGTGCTGCTGGAGGCGGTTGCGCTGGCAGGCGGACGCCAGAAACGTGAGGATTTGCTGCGCGTCCCGCTGGGGGACAATAACAATATGATCGGCGTGGTCACGTCGGAAAGTGATCGCCCCAACGCCTACAACTATGACGCCATCAACCTGCTGATCGTGCTCGGTGGTTCGCTGGCGGCAATCATCGAAAATGCCAAGCTGCTCGCAGAATTGACCAACAGCTACGCGCAGTTGAAGGAACTTGACCGCCTGAAGAGCGACTTCCTCGCCAACATGAGCCACGAACTGCGCACACCGCTGAACTCGATCATCGGCTTCAGCCGGGTGATGCTGAAAGGCATTGATGGTCCGCTGACGGAAATGCAGGAGCAGGACCTGACGACGATCTACAACAGCGGTCAACTGCTGCTCAACCTGATTAACGACATCCTTGACCAGGCGAAGATCCAGAGCGGTAAGATGGAACTCAAGCTGGATTACTTCGACATGAAGCCGGTGATCGAAAGCGTGCGCTCGATTGGGATTGGCTTCCTCAAGCAGAAGGAAAAGAACCTCAATATCCAGATGGATCTGGCACCCAACCTGCCGCGCGCCTATGGCGACGAATTCCGCACCCGCCAGGTCCTTAACAACCTGATCAGCAACGCAATCAAGTTCACCGAGCAGGGCGGTGTCACCATCAGCGCCTACCCGTTCCAGCGCGAAGGCAAGACCATCATCCGCATTGACGTGACCGACACGGGGATCGGGATCGACGATAAGGACATGAGCGTGCTGTTCGAGGCATTCCGGCAGGTGGACTCCTCGCTGACGCGCACGCAGGGCGGCACCGGGCTGGGCTTGCCGATCAGCAAGTCCCTGGTCGAAATGCAGGGCGGGGAAATCACGGTGCAGTCGAAAGCCAATGTCGGTTCGACTTTCAGCATCACCATCCCAACCGAGCCGGTGGCGCTGCCGCAAACAGGCGAACTGAAAGACCCGGATGCGCAGGTGGACAGCCAGCGCGCGGCGACAGATGCACAGGTCGTGCCAACAGTGAGCGCAGATGAACCTGTGCCCAACGGCAGCAACGGGGATCTGCGTTATGACACAGTTGAACAGCCTTCCGTTGTCGATACGGGCAGGTTCAACACGCGCGAAATCCTGGAATACCAGCAGTCCAGCGGCATTATCCCCGGCAGGACGACAACCTCGCGGCAGGTGGTCAAACGGCAGATGCTGCTGATCGAAGACAACCCCGCGCGCGTAGACCAGTATCGCCGCGTCCTGCAGCGCGAAGGGTTTGAAGTCGTCACCGGCGACGAGCCGATGATTGCGATGGCGCTGGCAACCGGCATGCGCCCGACAGTGATTATCCTGGATGTGAACTTCGCCGAGGGCGCTGGCTGGGATCTGCTGCGGCAGCTTAAGGATCGGGATGACACTTTTGACATCCCGGTGATTGTGGCTACAATCAGCGGCGAGTCAGAACGCGCCTACCGTGAAGGTGCGCACACATTCCTGCAACACCCCTTCATGCCCGAAGACCTGCTTGCAGCCGTGCTGGTTGCTGAAAAAGACAGCAACACAGAACGTATCCTGATTATTGATGACCAGCCCGAAAGCGTGCGCCTGATCGAAGGCTTGCTGCTGGAACACGGCAACTATCGTGTGTTTTCGGCGCGTAATGGGCAGGAAGGGATTGCGCTGGTGGCGCGCCGGCACCCCGACCTGATTATCCTGGATCTGCGGATGCCGATTATGGACGGCTTTGCTGTGCTGCAGGAACTGCGCGCCAACCCGGAAACCGCTGGCATCCCGATTCTGGTGATTACCGGCGACACCCTGAGCAATCAGGAGCGGGATACGCTGGCGAATGTGAGTGTGTTGATGAAATCCGATATCAGTCAGGACGAGTACGAGCGCTTCATTGAGGGCGTCCGCATGCATTTGAACGGAGAAGTCTAGGCTTGAATTCGCAGCAGCCAAGCGGCAAAAGCATTGTTCTGGAGTGTACCTACTGCCACACGGTGACAGCGCTGAATCAGCTGGGACCCAGCGGGCGCTGTCCCAAATGTGGCGAGAATATTCTCGAAGCGCGTTATAACGAAGTCAACCGCGCCAACCTGAACGATTGGCTGGCGGCGCTGGCGGGGCGTGGCAAAGGGCTGTGGCGCTATCATGAGGTGCTGCCACTGTACGACACGCAGCATGTCGTCACGCTGGGTGAAGGCGGCACGCCGCTGATCAGATCAGAGGCGCTGGCAGCCGCGCTGGGATTGAAGCATCTGTATATCAAGGATGAGCGCCAGGGACCAACTGCCAGTTTCAAAGACCGGCAGGCGACAGTGGCAATCTCAGTACTCAAGGAAATGGGCGTCGAAGAACTGGTGGTTGCCAGTACGGGCAACGTCGCCATCGCCTACGCGGCGTATGCAGCGCGGGCGGGCATCAAACTGTGGGCTTTTTTCCCCAGCATGACGCCCAACGACAAGATGCGCGAGGCGGCGTTGTACGGCTGTCAGGTGATCAAGACCACCGGCAATTATGACCAGACCAAAGAACTGGCGGCACGCTTTGCCGAATCCAAAGGCATTTTTCTGGATAAAGGCATCAAAAGCATTGCTGCCATCGAAGCGATGAAGACGATGGCGTATGAAATCGCTGAACAGCTTGGGCAGGACATGGACGGCGGCACGCGCTGGCGTTCGCCGGATTGGTTCCTGCAGGGTGTCAGCGGCGGCATGGGACCCATCGGCGTGGGCAAGGGCTTCAGGGAATTGCAGGAGTTTGGGCTGGTGGACAAACTGCCCGCAATGGGCATGATCCAGTCCAGCGGCTGCGCGCCGATGGTCGAGGCGTTCCAGCGCGGGCAGCGCGTGGCAACCCCGGTGGAAAACCCGCAAACGCTGATCGTGACCCTGGCGACGGGCAACCCCGGACGCGCCTATGAACTGCTCTACGATTACGTCAACGAGTACGGCGGTTCGTTCGTCTCCGCCAGCGATGAAGAAGCCTTCAAGGCAATCCGCACGGTGGCGCGCAGCGAGGGTATCTCGGTAGAGCCTGCCGCCGGGGTGACCTTCGCCGGGCTGTTCAAGCTGGTGCAGCAGGGTGTCATCAAACCGGACGATGTCGTCGTGGTCAACTGCTCCGGGCACACACTGGCAGTCGAAACGATGATCCTGGGCGACAAGTGGCAGGAACTGGTGGACCTGAGCAAGAATACGCAGACCATGCCCGCCGTGCCGGAAGAAGGGCTGGTGTCTGCCGTGCGTGACCTGCAAAATGTGGCGCGTGTGGTGGTCATTGAGGACAACGTCGAATCCGCCCGGCTGATCAGCCGCATTCTGGAGGCGGAGGACAAGTACGAAGTCTATCTGGCGCACAACGGCGCATATGGCATCAATTTAGTGCGCAAGGCGCTGCCCGATCTGGTCATCACCGACCTGATGATGCCCGATGTGGACGGCTTCACCGTGATCGATATGATCCGCGCTGACCCGCAGCTTCAGCATATCCCGGTGGTGGTTATCACGGCGAAGGAGCTGACGGTCAAAGAACGCCAGTGGCTCAACGCGCACGCCGACCGTGTGCTGCAAAAAGGCTCGCTGTTCGACGCTGATTTTGTCGCCGATCTGGTGCGGCGGCTGAACTGAGACCCCGAAGCTGCAACGCGGACACGCGGATTAGCCGTTGTCTGAACATTCGTCATTGCCCCCGTAGGGGCGCTCCCGTAAAGGCGGGTCTCAGACCCGCCCCTACGCGGAAACGGTTGCAACTAAGTGCAACCAAATTGAAAATGTCGGATGTAGGGGCAGGTCTCAGACCTGCCCCTACGGAAAATAATCCCGCGAGATTTCTGTGGTTGTACTTAGGGCACCAACAAGGTTAAGTTGACTACTCAGATACAGCCCTCACCCCCTCAGTCCCCCGCTCCCTAACGCCGCTGCGCGGCTGAGCGAGGGGGAGGGAAAATCCCCGGCAATTGGGTTGCTCC
>DAOTWP010000357.1:0-1596 GCA_034435675.1 Anaerolineae bacterium | reverse complement strand
ACGGCGATGATCAGGAAGATGTCGCCCGCGCCCGCGCCAAAGCCGAACGCCGCGCCGGTGTTGGTGCTGTGCGTGATGCTAAAATAGGGCGGCAGCACGGCGACGCTGTCGTTCAGCGGCACGCGGTCAAGGATGATCTGTTTGGTGAACTGGTCAATGGTGATGACGACAGCCGCCACCCCCAGCAGCAGCAGCCACAGGCGGATGGTGAGGCGGTAATTGCGGTTCATAGGTTGGCAAACCCTCTTTGAGCCTGGCAGTGTGCGGCTCTGTTGACAGTGCCTCGATTGTACCACAGGCGCGCCGGGTGTTTGCCTGCCCAACTCATTCCAGCAGGTGGCGCAGGAAGCGTTCGGGGTTGTTCAGGAAATCGCGCGTCAGCGTCACGTGTTCCAGCGACTCGTATGCTGCCGGGCGCACCTCGCCCGCTGCAAACTGCCAGATCGCCGCGCCGGGGTACGCCAGCAGAAGCGGCGAGTGCGTGGCGATGATGAACTGCGCGTTGTGCTGTGTGACCGCCTCGTGCAGCAGCGCCAGCAGCGCCAACTGCCGCGTGGGGGACAGCGGCGCTTCGGGTTCGTCCAGCAGGTACAGCCCGTCCGGCACAAACCGCGAGCGGAACAGCACGAAGAAGCTCTCCCCGTGCGACTGCGCATCGAGGTCTTCGCCGTAATAACGCTTGAGTTCGCTCAGTTCGCGGGCATAGGGCAGCTTTGCCAGCGCCCTGGCATGGTCGGAGCGCCCCGCGTACTCGCGGTCAACTGCGTCGAGGTCTGCGCGCAGTGCCGCCTTCGTCTGCGCCAGCGTGCGCGCATAGCCGAAGAAGTCCTCGCTGCGCATGAAGAAACCGCGCCGGGTGCGCTTATTCCAGATCAGCTTCAGGTAACGCGCAAACAGCCGCACCGCTGCCAGCGTCGGGTCTGTGCCCACCCCCTCCGCGCCAACCGTGATTGACCCGGCAGCGCAGGCGAGCGCTTCCAGCAGCGTGGATTTGCCGCTGCCGTTTTCGCCGACGAAGAAGGTCACTGGCTGGTCGAACTGCATCGCGGCAGCCTCCTGCGCCAGCGGCGTGCCCGGCTGCGCCGCGTTCTGCTGCGCCAGCGCCCGCACAAACGGCACGTTGAACGGAAATTCATCCGGGGGACGGGCAGGCGGGGCATAAGCCAGTGAACGTAGGTGGATCATGGTATTACTCCGGTTATGGGCAGTCTGTATTCTAATCCAGAGCATGCTTTCGCAACAGCATGCGGCACAGCGGGATAAACGGTTTTTAATCAATCTGCGTTATCATCGCCGTCAGGTATTACAGCGCTGGCAAAAGGAAATCAGGGGGAAGCTATGTTCAGAAAATGGCTGCGGCGAATTGGAATCGGGCTGGGTGTGCTGCTGCTGGTGGCGCTGGCGGTCTACGGCGTACTGGTGGTCGCCTCGCAGCCCATGCCGGAGCATGCCTTCTTTGGACCACCTGCGCAGGGCAGCGTGCTGGTCATCGCGCATCAGGGCGGCGACGGCTTGCGCCCCAGCAACACGCTGGCGGCGTTCACCCACGCGGCGGAACTGGGCGTGGACGTGCTGGAAATGGATATCCACAGCACC
>DAOTWP010000356.1:0-4234 GCA_034435675.1 Anaerolineae bacterium | reverse complement strand
CTGAAGCCCCAGACGCTCTAAACACACAGCCTTGCCGACCATGATTGCAATCATCAACCAGGTCAACACCTTATGATTTTCACTCCGCTTTCACGCATACAAACGCTTTATTTGCGCGTTCCCATGCCGATATCGTTGGTATAAGGTGCTCATCTCCTGCTCCGTTTGTTGTCGCTTAACTCAAACGTCCTGCATTTGATGAGCACTTTGCATACTGTTTACCAAACTGTCAGGTTTTCAGCCTGAGAAATGATTTGATGCGATCGCCCTGCACTCGCTATCCCGGCAGCGTCACCCGCGCCAGCAGCCAGTCGCTCAGGGTCGGCAGGAAATCGGGCACAAATTCCGGCGGCAGCACGGCATATTCTTGGATTGCGCCGGTCTCCGCCTGCTGGAACAGGTGGTTCGCGCCATCCAGGATCACGACGGTGACATCCTCATTGCCGCCAGAGCGCACGGCAGTTTCCAGCGGTTCCGCATTTTGCAGCGGGTCTACCTGCAAGTCCAGTTCTCCGAAGACCGCCAGCACCGGCACCGTCGTCTGTGCCCAGTCCGGCGCAGGGTCATATTCCAGCCCGGTGGCAAACCACTCATTGGCGTAGTTGGCGCGGAAATTATCTGCCTGCTGCTGCGCGTATGCCTCCCGGTCAGTGATGCCGGCAGCGGCAAGGTCTTCATCGCTGACGGTTGCCAACTGCGCCAGGGTTGTCTCGACGACCAGTTGGTCTACCGCGTCCCAGTCGCGCGCGATAATCAGCGGAATCGCCGCGTCGAGGAATTCAAGCTGCAACGCGATAACCTCTTCGGAACTGCCGGCAGCGCGCATAATCAACTCGTTCTGGCGAACCAGCACTGCGCTCAGCGGCACACCCGGTCCAGCCATCGAAATGATAAATGCCACGCCGCTGTCGGGGTCTGCGCCCAGGATCGCCGCGTAAAGCCCGCCTTCACTGTGCCCCAGCACGCCGACCTGATCGGGATCAATTTCGGGGCGGCTGCTGGCATAGGCAACGGCGGCTTTACCGTCGCTCGCCAGATCAAAAACGGTAGCGGCACTGTAATCGCCACCTGATTCACCCGTGCCGCGATCATCATAGCGCAGCACGGCAATGCCCTGCCGGGTCAGATAGTCGGCGATCAACCGGAAAATTGGGAAACCGGGCGCGACCTGCTCGTCGCGGGTTTGCGCGCCGCTGCCGGTCATCAGGATGATCGCCGGGTGCGGACCAGCGCCTTCCGGCAGAGTCAGCGTGCCCGCCAGCGTGATATCGCCATTGTCAAAGGTCACGTCTTCCACGCGGTAAGGCAGCGGTTCTTCGGTGCTTTCCAGCAGCGTCAGCGCATCCAGCACGGGCAGGAACACACTGTCGTACAGCAGTTCGTACTCGTCCGGCGTGGTTTGCAGCAGCGCGATATAGCTGCTGCCGTCCTGTTCCGCCAGCGCCAGCGCCACCCGCACCGTCACCGCGCCCGCGGTCACATCGAACTGGTACAGCGACCAGTCGAACGCTGGGGTCGCATAACTGCCGCTGCTTTCCGGCACATCCTCCAGCCCAAACTGGGGCAGCAGGGCGGGCCAGATCGTCGCGACGTCGGTGGGCGCGGACTGCAATGCCAGCAGGGTCACATCTCCGGCGCTGCTGCCACGCACATAAATCCCCGGACCGGCTTTCGTCCAGCCATCGGGAATAACGCCCTGAAGGTTATATGCCGGATCGCTGAATGCCACCAGCGTGGGGGCAGCGGGCGGGGTGTCGGTTTGTGCCAGTGCCAGCGCGGGCAGCAGCAGGCAGACCAGCACAACGAATGCCATGAGCCGAATACGGCTTGATCTGGTTATACGCATCGGTCCTGTTTCTCCTTGAGGAAAAGAGGGTGCAACATCCTGATAGTATAGCACTGACATGACGCAGTTTGCCGCCAGCGGTTCAAAACCACTGCCTGCAAGCGCAGCCTACAAACCCGTGAACAGGTTGGCGACTGCTCGAACCGAACGCACCCGTTTACAGATTTCCAGCAGGGCAGCGGGCAGATTTGAACTGCCGGGGAGACGCTTCGTAACTTCAGTATATAACCCCGTGCTGCGCTAAACGTCCCCATTGATTGGGGGTGCAGGGTGTTCGCATGAAAAATCTGCCGGGGTTTAAGAAAGGTCATTACGGTGTTTCAGGGATGTGAAACAAATGTGGTTTGCCTGGCATGTCCACTACCTGGACGCCCCTAAAGGTCTGTTTCAACCCATTGTGACACACCGGCTTTGATGCGACCACCCTGATTAGGAATGAACACCAGGTGCGGCTTTTTGGTTTCTGCGTCGCTTTGCGTTCAAATCAAGGGTAGTGTTCAGCAACTTATCAGGAGACTCGGCGCATGTTATTACGTACCCCGGAAGAACGCTTTACCCATCTGCCCGGTTGGACGTTTGCCCCGCGTTATGTGGAGATTAACGGTGCGCGGGTGCATTATGTGGATGAAGGCGACCCCAACAGCCTCGAAACTGTGCTGTGCCTGCATGGAGAACCTTCGTGGTCCTACCTGTATCGCAAGATGATTTCCCCGTTGGCAGCGCGGCATCGCGTGGTCGCCTTCGACTGGATCGGTTTCGGGCGCAGCGATAAGTACGCTGAAATCGAAGACTACAGCTTCGAGCTGCATTACAGCACGCTCAAGGCGTTTATCCGCGCGTTGGATTTGCGCGCCATCACGCTGGTGGTGCAGGACTGGGGCGGCATTCTGGGGCTGCCCTGCGCGGTAGACCGGGAGATGACCGAGCGCTTCACCCGGCTGGTCATCATGAACACCGGGCTGCCCCAGGGGCAGGGCGCAACCGAAGGCTTCATGGCGTGGCTGGATTTCAGCAGGCGCGTCGGCAAAGAGATGCCGATTGGGCTGGTCTTCGAGCGCAGCCTTGCGCCGGGCAACAGCCTGCCGCCAGAGGTGATCGCCGCTTACGAAGCGCCCTTCCCTGACTCGTCGTATAAGGCAGGCGCCGCAGCTTTTCCGTCGCTGGTGCCGGTGCTGCCGGACAACCCCGCTGTGCCACACATGCAGCGCGCGCGTGAAGGGCTGCGCCAGTGGCGTAAGCCCGCGCAGGTCATGTTCAGCGACAGCGACCCGGTGCTGGGCGGCGGCGAAAAGCAGTTCCTTAAGCTGATCCCCAGCGCGAAAGATCAGCCGGAAATCACCATCAAGGGCGCGGGGCACTTTTTGCAGGAGGAAAAGGGCGAAGAAATCGCGGACGAAATCCTGGCGTTTATCGCGCGCACATCCTGACGCCGCCAAGCGCCCGTCACCGCATAGGGGCGTGCTGCTGCGCGCCCGCCACCCCGCCCTGAACCACCAGCGTTGTACCACGCCACTGGAACAATGTATCGCTCGTTAACGTCAATAGGTCAGCAAACAGTGACCGAGAACGACGTTAGCGAGGGATTGAACCATGAACCGCAACCGGAATGCTGTCATGATCGCAGGACTGTTCATTGTGATCATTGCCGGTGGGCTGCTGCTGGCATCGTCGGCAACGGCTCCCTTTTCACAAACGCTCAACAGTTTGCAAGGCGGCAATGGCGGCGCGGGCGGCAGCGGCGGCGCCCCGCAGCCAGGCGTTGCAGCGGGCGAATCCGCTGACGGCATCGTCATCGCGGCGACACCGGCAGCCGAATCCGCCATGATGCTGATGCCCACGGCAACCGCCGGCGGCAGTGGACGGCAGGCAGGGGGCGGCGAAAACCAGCCCGCGCAGACGGATGTGCAGCGCGTAATTTTGCGCAATGCCGCGCTGACGATTGTGGTCGCAGACCCGGCAGCGGTGATCGACAGCATTATGACGCTGGCAAACGAGATGGGCGGCTGGGTCGTGTCCTCCAATGCAACGCAGCGTGAGGACAGCGCGGGTAACACCGTGACCAGCGGCACCGTGGTCGTGCGTGTTCCGGCGGCGCGGCTGGACGAGGCGCTGATGCAGATTCGTTCCGGCGCGCTGGAGGTGCGCAACGAGAATATCACCGGGCAGGATGTCACGGCAGAGTATGTTGACCTGAGCAGCCGCCTGACCAACCTGCGCGCTGCCGAGGCGCGTCTGCTGGAGATCATGGGGTCGGCGCAGCGCACGGAGGATGTGCTGGCAGTCGAGCGTGAGCTGACCCGTGTGCGCGGCGAGATCGAGACGATTGAAGGACGGCTGCGTTACTTCGACGAAGCCGCGGCGTACTCATCGGTGACAGTGACGGTGCTG
>DAOTWP010000355.1:0-21939 GCA_034435675.1 Anaerolineae bacterium | reverse complement strand
AGCGCCCCGCTGCACCTTCCGGGGCGACACCTGCGGCATGCTCAGCTACTATGCCGACACCAGCACCCCCGGACGCCCGCTGCTGCTGCTGCACAGCACCCTGCCCGGCGCGTCCGCTGCCGATGTGCGCCCGCTGTTCGAGCGTTTCCGGCTGGAACGCCCGGTTTATGCGCTGGATTTGCCCGGTTTTGGGTTCTCGGAACGCGGCGACCGCCCGTACACCGCCGCGCTGTATGTGCAGGCGCTGCTGGCGTTTGTCACCGGCGTGCTGCGCGAGCCGGCGGACGTGATCGCCCTGGGTGGCGCGGCAGAATTTGCCGCCGGGGCAGCGCTGGAACGCCCGCAGGCATTCCAATCGCTGACGCTGATTTCCCCCACCGGGCTGGGCAGCCACCGTGTGACATCCACCCAGCGCGATTCTCGCTGGCTGGAGCTGCTGCGTTTTCCGCTGTGGAGTCAGGCGGTGTTTGATCTGCTGACGCATCCTGTAGCGTTGTTTATTGCCTTGCAGCGCCGTTTCAACCGCGACATCCCCGACGGACTGCTGGCATATGCCCGCGCCACAACGCACCAGCCGGGGGCACGTTTTGCCCCGCTGGCGGCGCTGAGTGGTGCGCTGCGCACGCCGGACGCGCTGGACAGCCTGTATGCCCGCGTGCAGGTGCCCGTGCTGGTCATTTATGACCGCGACCCGGCGGCACGCTTTGATGCGCTGCCCGAACTGCTGCGCGCGCGTGGCAACTGGCGCGGCGAACAGATCACGCCGACTTACGGCATGCCGCATTTTGAACGCCTGCGCGATGTCACTACCGCCATTAATGCCTTTTGGGGCAGTTCGCTCTATCTGACCACTGCCCGCGCTGGCGCTCGCCGCATCGGCTAGTGCCCTCCCGCCTCAAATCTGCGCGATTTGCTGAATGACCGCGACGGCATGCCCGATGCCGTCCTCTGCGCGGATGCGTTCGCCCAGCGCTGCCGCCCGCTGGCGCATGGTCTGGTCACTTATGGTAGTGCTGATTGCCTGTGCCAACTGTTCGGCGGTCAGTTTGCGCCGGGGCAGCGCTGCCGGACCGACGCCCAGTGCCGCGACAGTGCGCCCCCAGAACGGCTGGTCGCCCATGAACGGCACAACAATGGACGGCACACCCGCGCGCAGCCCGGCAGCAGTAGTGCCCGCGCCACCGTGATGCACAACTGCCGCCATATGCGGGAACAGCCAACTGTGCGGGATGGCACGCAGCATATACACGCTGTCCGGCAGGTCCGTCTGGCTCATGCCGCCCCACCCGGCAGCGATCACCCCGCGCTGCCCGGCAAGCGCCAGCGCCCGCAGAGCAAGCTGTGCTGACTCTTCAGGATTACGGCTGCCCATGCTGCCAAAGCCGATATACACCGGCGGCGTGCCCGCATTGAGGAAGTCCACCAGATCCGCCGGGGGCGACCAGTCCGCCGCCGGGTCGAGAAACCAGTAGCCGGTGACATGCGTCAGCGCGTCCCAATCCGCCGGGCGGGGCAGCACCTGCGGGCTGTAGCCATAGAGCAGGGGCATGCGCTGCTGCTGGAATGCTCCGTAGGGTCCCCAGAACGAGCCGGACGGCAGCCCCAGCGCGCGCCGCGTGGCGACATCGCCCGCTTTGGAACTCTGCCAGAGCATCTGGCGCATCAGGCGGAAGGACAACGGGTTGAGCACCTTGCCAAACGGCAGCCCCGGTGTGAGCGGGCTGGCAAAGCTGCGCGTCGGCGTGATCGGGAACACATATGCCTGAATGACCGGGATACGCAGCTTTTCGGCAATCGAGAACGCGCCGGTAAACCCGCCCATCCCCGCCAGGATCAGGTCAGTGCCGTCAAACAACGCAGGCATGTTCGCTGCCAGGTCCTGCGCGCGCCGCCGCATTTCCTGCCGCATACGCGACAGAATGGCGAGAAAATTCCTGCTTTCCGCAACGCCGCGCCACGCTTCGCTTTGCAGCATCTGTTCAATGCTCGTGCCGATGGAGCCAAATTCCAGCCCCGCGCCGCTGACCAGTTCCGCAAAGTCTTCGCTGGTTAATATACGAACATGATAGCCGGCAGTGCGCAGCCCCTTGCCCAGCGCCACATAAGGCTGCACATCCCCGCGTGATCCTGCTGCGACAACCGTAATCCGTGTCATGCGCTGTCACCCTCCAGCCCGTCCAGCAGCAGGTCGCTCACAAATTCGGGGATGGCTTCCCACTGGGCGGCAAGCGCCGCGTCATCCAGCAGATGCTCCACCAGCAGCCCCAGCACCATGCCGGAAATCGCGCGGGCGGTCAGGCTGATATTGCGCGGTTTAATGCGCCGTTCTGCTACCCACTGTTCAAGCAGCGCTTCTGCCATCGCCAGCGTGGGTTCGAGAATTTGCGCGTAGTAAAGGCTGCGCAGTTCCTGGTTCACCAGTATTTCTGGCAGCACTGCGCGGAGCAGTGCCAGGTTCTCGCCGCTGAGGGCGGTCAGCGGGTGGCGCAGATAGGCGCGCAGAATGGCGCGCACATCACCGTTCAGCAGTGCCGAAAAATCCGCCGCTTGCAGCACAGCGGCTTTCATCTGCTCAAAGATGCCCAGCAGCAGGGCAGGCTTGTTCTCGAAGTAGTTGTAGATCGTGCCGTCAGCGATGCCGGCTTCGCGGGCGATGTCCTTGATCGTTGTCGGGTGAAAGCCTTTTTCGGCAAACACCTTTGCCGCCGCATCGAGGATCAAACCGCGCCGCGCGGCGATGAGCTGTTCCTGTAGAGTTTCTTTCATGGGTCACCTAATGAATGAACGTTCATTCAATATAAGGTGGATTGCTGCGTCTGTCAAGCCGGCGTTTTCAGGCGGGGGCGTGGCGCGCAAAAACGACCGGGCACAGCATGTTCTGTGCCCGGCAGATCGGTTATATGCTGCGGCTTGTAAAGCTTGTAAAGAATGGCGTTTAGCTCAGCGAAAACGACCCGCTCTGGCGTTCGTCGTCTTTGACCTCTTGCAGCATTGTGCCCAGCAGCGCCACCTCGCGGCGGTATTTGTGCCGCAGCGCTTCAATCAGCAGCGCCGCCTGATCAATCGCCAGCAGCGTCTGCTTCTCCTCTGCGGGGACTTCCAGCAGCACCGCGCCCAGATACCCCAGCGCCACCGGGTCGGTAGGGAGCTGCGCCTGGTCAAAGCGGATTTTGCCTGCGTTCGCCAGCATATGCAGGTAGCGCACCAGCCATGCGCGCAGCACACGCCCCCGGTGCAGCAGGTCGAGTGGGTCACCGGTGAGCATCGGCATCAACTGCACTGTGCCCACCAGATAGGGATGTTCATCATGGTTGATGGACAGAATCTCAAAGCGTTCCTGTCCAAGCGCGGCGATGTTCATGCGCCCCTGGGGCAGCGGCTGCACCTGCGTGATCTGTGCCGTACAGCCGATGCTGTGCGGTTCAACGCGGCGTGAATAGAGCGTCTGGACTTCTGCGCCTTCCTTAATCAGCACCACGCCGAACGGCTGGCGCTTCTGGATGCACAGGTTGATCATTTCTTTATAGCGTTCCTCGAAGATGCGCAGGCTAAGCGGCATCCCCGGAAACAGCACCGTATTCAGGGGGAACAGTGGAAGCTCGAACATGAAGCGTTGAACTCACGCGGACTCGGTGCGCCACAGGGCAAACTGCAACCTGCAAGCTTTAAGCCGCAAGCTTCAAGTAGCATCGTGACGGGGGCGCAGTGGGCTGACAACAGGTTTTCATTAAGCGCATTACAAACTGATTATAGCGCGTGCCGCAGGCTTCATCAAACCTGACCCTGCCAGATCGCCTTTCGTGCGGTCAAACCGCCTGCCGCAAGCTGTGCGTTTTGTGGCATACTGAAAGCAGCATGCACAGTACCACACCTGCATCGTAAGCGGACAGCCGCGCTGCCCGCAGGACAATACCACTCCAAAGGCAAACAACCATGTTTAACTCCCGCACGTGGCGGCAGGACCTCTGGCAGCAAATTCCCAACAGCACATGGGATCTGATTATCGTGGGCGGCGGCATCACCGGCGCGGGCATCCTGCGCGAAGCCGCGCGGCTGGGGGCGCGGGCGCTGCTGGTCGAAATGGTCGATTTTGGCTGGGGCACGTCCAGCCGTTCCTCCAAGCTGGTGCATGGCGGACTGCGGTATCTAAAGGAAGGCAAAATCGGGCTGACCTGGGCGAGCGTCCATGAGCGCGAAATGCTGCTGCACAGCGCGCCGGGACTGGTCGAGCCGCTGGGCTTTTTGATCGCCACCTATAAGGGCGATAAACCCGGCAAATTCCTCTACCGCGCCGGGCTGACGGTGTACGACCTGATGGGCACGACGCGCAATTATCTGGGTTACAATGCCGAAGAATTCCGCCTGATCGCCCCGCATGTGCTCACCGACGGGCTGGAAGGCGGCTTTAGCTACTGGGACGCCCAGACCGATGACGCCCGGCTGACCTTCCGCGTAATCCAGGAGGCGCTGGCAGAAAATGGACCGTCCTACTGCGCGGCACTGAATTATGCCCGCGCGGAAGACCTGCTGCGCGACGAAGCCGGGCAGGTGGTCGGCGTGCGGCTGCAAGACCGGCTCAGCGGTGCCACCTGCGAGGCGCGGGCGGCGGTGATCATCAATGCCACGGGCGCCTGGGCGGACCACCTGCGCGAACAGCTTGGCGCACAGCCGCGCATTCGCCCCCTGCGCGGCAGCCATCTGATTTTCCCGGCGTGGCGCTTCCCGCTGGCACAGGCGATCAGCTTTTTACACCCGCTGGATCGCCGCCCGGTGTTCGCCTTCCCGTGGGAGGGCGTAACCCTGGTCGGCACGACCGATCTCGACCACGACCAGCCGCTGCTCAATGAGCCGCGCATCATGCCGGATGAAGTCGCTTACCTGCTGGCGGCGCTGGCGCACCAGTTCCCCGCGCTTGATCTGAAGCTGGAAGACGTGATCGCCACATTTGCCGGGGTGCGCCCGGTGATCGGCACTGGCAAGGAAGACCCCTCCAAAGAATCGCGCGATCATGCCATCTGGCAGGAAAACGGGCTGCTGACCGTCACCGGCGGCAAACTGACGACCTTCCGCATGATTGCGCTGGACGCACTCAACGCCGCGCGCCACCTGCTGCCCGAACTGCCGCGCCCGGATGCCGCGCTGCCCGCGCTTGACCTGATGGAAGTGACGCTGCCGCCCGCTGCCGAGGCGCTGACCCAGGAACAGCAGCGCCGTCTGGTCGGGCGGTATGGCGGGCTGACACCGGCGCTGATCGCCGCGGCAGGACCGGACGAACTGGCGGCGATTCCCGGTACGCATACGCTGTGGGCGGAACTGCGCTGGGCGGCACGGCAAGAAGGCGTGGTGCATCTGGATGACCTGCTGCTGCGGCGTACCCGGCTGGGGCTGCTCAAACGTGACGGCGGCAAAGCGCTGCTGGAACGCATCCGCACGATCTGCCAGCCGGAACTGGGCTGGGATGATGCGACCTGGGCGGCAGAAACTGCCCGCTACCTGACGCTGTGGCAGGAACATTACAGCCTGCCCCCCGCCGAACAGATTCCCGACTGGCAGGCAATGCTGGCAGCCGCGCGCCAGCAGCTTGCTGAAAAACGCGCCGAGAAGCGCGCCCGCGCCCGCGGCAAAGCCTTCAAACGTGCGGTGGTCGTGGGTGGTGTGGGGCTGGCGGCGGCGTTCCTGCTGCGGCGGCGCAAAAGAGCGACACCCACCAGCGAGGATTAAGCGGTCTCAGGGGGCACGCGGCAGCACCCGCTGCCCCTCTTTTGTCTTTACTCGTTCGCCTTTAGCCCCAACCGCGCGTGTTCCACCTTGATGCAGCGGTTCGCCGCGACGTGCAGCCCGGCATCCAGCGCTGCCTGTTCCGCCGCCGCATCGCTGACACCGAGCTGCGTCCAGACGGTCTTTGCCCCGGCAGCAATCGCCTCCTCAACGACGTCCGGCAGAAATTCCGAACGGCGGAACACATCCACAATATCAATCGGTTCGGGAATCTCCGCCAGCGATGCATAGCTGCGTTCGCCGTCAATTTCGCTGACCATCGGGTTGACGGGATAGACCTTATAGCCCGCGCCGCGCAAATACTGCGCAATCCGGTAGCTGGTGCGTGCTGGATTGTCCGAATGCCCGACGACGGCAATCACCCGCGCGTTTTCCAGCACCGCGCGCATCGCCGCATCATCGTTGTTTAAGTTCGCCATTGCTGTTCAGCCCCTCTTCTCGCTGTCCCTGCGATTCCTTTGACGCGCCCTTTAACAGCGATTTTACCTGCGCTGGCGTGTAATACTGTTAGAATGATCATGTATGCCGTCTGCACGCGCTCACCCTGCAACCCTGCGGGCAGCGCTGCGTACAGACGTTCAGGGGTATTTTGCCCCGCATTTGTTGACAATGGAGGATTCAGGATGCGCAAGTTTGCAATTTTGTTCCTCGTGGTGCTGTTTGCCGTTTCCCTCGGCACCGTCTACGCCATTGACGACCCGGCAGCCGGACCGCAGGCAATGGCGCGCTACTTCCCGGAAAACACGGCTGTTTTCGCCGCGTTTCGCACGGATGAAGGCTATATCGACACACTCGATTCGCTGCTGGCGCTGCTGACCGCCGCGTTCCCACAGGCAGAAGTAACCACCCTGCGCGAAACGCTGGAGGCAGGCTTGGCGGACTCCGGCTACGCGCTGGCAGACCTGTACCTGTGGCTGGGCGGTTATGCTGCTGTGGGCGGCACTTCCGCGAATGCCTTTGATCCGGGGACATCAGAGCCGGGCTATGCGGTGATCGAGATTACGGATCGCGCTGCCGCCGAGGATTTCCTGCGCGATGCGCTGCCCGGTAATCAGGAAACCGAGGAAGTCAACGGGTTCACCGTCTTCACCCTGCGCCAGCGGGGAGACGCGCTGATTATTGCCATCAACGATACGCTGATGCTGGTCGGCATGGAAAACCCGCGGCTGCTCGACCAGTTCCCGCCCTCCGCGCTGCTGGCTGATGATGCCGATTTTCAGGAAGCGCTGGCAGACCTGATTGCTCCCGCGTACAACATTTTCCTCTATGTGACGCCAGAACTGATGGGCGGCAGCATGGGCATGATGGAAATGGGCATGATGGGCGGCATGGAACCGCTGCCAACTGCGATGGGGTTGACCATTCTGGAGGACACCTCGCTGGTCATTGATATGGTGCAGGTGGGCGACCTGGACGCGCCCAGCGCCATTGACCCGCAGTTCGCGCGCTTTATCCCCGCTGATGCCTCCGCCGTGATTCACGGCACCGACCTGACCGCGCTGATTGACAGCATGCTGGAATTCTCGCGCATGATGTCCCGCGGCGACGGTCCCGACCCGGAGCGCCAGCTTTCCGGCGTGTTCAACCTGATCGGCGTTGATCTGCGCGACGATCTGCTGAGCTGGACGACTGGCGATTACGCCTTGTTCCTGCGCACAGATGTCAATGCGCTGGCAGAAGGCATTGCAGAAGGCGTGCTGGATGCCGGTTCGTATGTTGACTTTGGCTTGCTGTTTGAAGCCACCGATCCCGAAGCCGCGTCCAACTTTGCCGCGCAGTTGAGCGATGCCCTGCCGCGCCTGATTCAGGAAGACACCCCCGGCGTGACGCTGAGCAGCGAGGACATCAACGGCGTGAGCGTCAGCGTGATTGCGCTGCAAGTGCCGCTGGATCAACGCAATATGTTTGAACTGGATGTGCTGATCGGCGCAACGCAGGATGTGTTCTTCATCGCCACACGCCCGGCGGCAGAAAGCATCATCAACGGCGGCAGTTCGCTGCTGGATAGCCCCGCCTATCAGGAAGCAAGCGCTTACCTGCTGCCGAACCCGACACTGGCGCTGTATGCCGATGCCGATGGGCTGCTGGTCGGTACGGTAGCACCGCTGGCGCTGCTGGGTCCGTCAATTGGCAACATCTTCGACGATGTGCTTGAAGGGCTGGACGAAGACGCCTTTGTCCCGGCGCAGACCGTCTACGTGCAGGGCAGTGATGAGGACGAGGAACTGTTTGCCGCGCTGGATGGCTACTTCCAGTTGGTCAGCAGCAGTTCGATCAGCAGCACGGTCAGCAGCGCAGGCAACCGCCAGATTCGCGCGGTGCTGACGCTGAACGGCGAATAGCCAGCGTATAAGCTTCGCGGGGGCGGCTGTTCAGGTCGCCCCTGCTCCCCCCACACTACGCCCCGATCTGTCGCCCGAAGCGGCGCAGCCCCCGCAAGACCTGCATGGTCACATAGGGGTACCACTGCGGCAGCCCGTGCTGGTCATGCCAGCCGCCGTCCTGCTGCTGCCCGGCTTGCAGCGTGTCCAGCACATGCGCCAGAAACGCGGGCGGCAGTGCCTTTGCTACCGGCGACTCCGGCGCGGGAATAAAGCGCAGCAGCGAATAAAACTGTTCCGGCGGTGCCTGCTGTGCCAGTGTGACGATGTTCTCCACCGCTGCGGCGCGGTAGTCACTGAGCGCCGTACCGCCCGGCACGGCGTCCACATGCATGAAGTAGTCATAAGCGTGATACGCCATGAACAGCCATTCGTTGGCGCGGATGCTGTCCGGCGTGACATGCCGCACGACCCACTGCGCGGTGCGTTCGCGCAGGGCAGGGGTGGCAGCATTGAACTGCATCAGGCTGCCGACAATCGCATCCGGCATGCTTTGCCCGCCGTCGCTCCACCAGGGCGCGTGCGGGTAGTCCAGCAGTTCGGGCGGGTTGCGCAGGCTGCCGTCCGCATTCTGCTGTGCTTCCAGCCACGCGGGCACGCCGTCCAGCAGCTTGCCCACCGGAACGCCGTTATCGCCCAGCACGCCCAGCAGAAATTCCAACGCCAGCGGGTGCGACTGCGGGCAGCGCACATCGTGTTCCAGCGCATTGCCATAGCCACCGTCGGCATTCTGGTATGCCTTCAGGCTGTGGTGCAGCCGCGCCAGGCTGCCGCCCTGAAACAGCCACGCGAACAGATCGCGTTCCCACAGCACGCCGTTAGCATAGACAAAATCCCGCGCTGCTTTGAAGTTGATAGTCATGGATGATTGCTCCCTGCTTTAGTTGTGGTTTCCTGTCTTGATTTGACTGTATGCCCACACGCGGACAGAATCAGTCCGCATTAAAATGGGAATCGGGAACAGTGGTGTGCCAGATCCGCCGAATTCAGCATGCTCCCGCGTCGTACACCTGACACTACCTGTGGTATAGTGACCTGTGAAAGTTCGCACAAGTACACAGGCTCGGTCACTATGCCAGCGTATCCCGAAGTTCCCGCATTCGCCACTTATCTGGCAGCAGCGGATCATGTGGATATCAAAACTGTAGACAGCGCGGTCAGCCTGCGCGAATTTCTCGCCGGGATGATGTCTTATCAGCCTGCATGGGTGACGTTCCTCTATCACATTCGTCGTGTGTTTGTGCGTTTGCTGGGCATGCGGCAGTCGGGCATCCCACGCCCTCCCACGCTCAGCGCTGCGACGTTCCCGATGACACCGGGGCAGCCTGCCGCCTTTTTCACGGTGCGCGAAGCGGCAGAAGACGCCTATTGGCTGGCGGATGTGCGCGACAGACACCTGGATGCTGCACTCGCCGTAATCGCCGCCGCACTGCCTGATGGGCGCTGTCGCTTCTACGTGTTGACCATTGTGCGCTATAACAACCGGGCAGGTCCGTTCTACTTCAACATCATCCGCCCATTTCATCACCTCGTCGTCGGCAGCATGACCCGTGCAGGAAGCAAAGGGCAGCGCGCTTAACGCGCAGGCTGACCGCCAATTCTCATGAGGCTTGCTCGCGCGGGTCCATTTTCCGGGTGCGGCGCGGCGGCAATTGTCGACTCTGGACGGATTGTTTCACCACAAAGGCACAGAGGGCATGGAGAACCTTGCTGCTATTTCTTCGTGTACGCTGTGCCTCTGTGGTTTTGCATGCAGTGCGCATCCCTGACCACGCTGACCCTTTTCTAAAATCACTCGGCGCACATCGCGGGGTTGCTTTGCTGCCTGCCTGCGCTATAATGAGACAGCGTATCATTATTGCAAGCCTACAAGAGGGAGCTAAAGTGATGAGCAAGCGTAAATTCGCTGTACTGCTGTTGTTAGTGCTGGGGCTGCTGCCCGGCACGCTGCACGCCCAGCCCACCCCCGTAGCCGTTGCCAGTTTCAGCATTCTGGCAGATGTCGTCGCCACTGTCGCGGGCGACCATTTTCAGGTCGTCTCGGTGATGCCCGTCGGCGCAGACCCGCACGCCTTCACCCCGACAGCGAGCGATCTGGCAGCGCTGGCGAACGCGGATGTCGTCTTCGTCAACGGTGCGTTCTTTGAAGAAGGGTTAATGGAAGCGATTGAAAATGCCGGGGCGGAGATGAACATCGTCGTGGCGTCGAACTGCGTGCCGATTTTGCCCATTGGCGCGGGGCACCAGCACGAAGAGGGCGAAGAAGACCACGACCATGAAGCTGAGGCAACCGAAGAAGCGCACAGCGATGCAGCGATGACCGGCGATATGAGCGCCATCGCCGCACAGTGCGAGCAGCATTACGCGGAAATGGCGGCGATTCATGAAGCCGGGCACGCCGCAGAAGGCGAGGAGCACGAAGGCGAGGAGCACGAAGGACATGCGCACGTTGAAGCGCTTGGTCCACTGTATGCGCTGGAATGCACCGGGCACGAAGGCGAGGAACACAGCGAGGAAGAGGGCGAGCATGCTCACGAGGAAGGCAGTTGCGATCCGCATGTCTGGCAGGAGCCGCACAACGTCATCTACTGGACGATGATGATTCGTGACACGCTGGTGGCGCTTGACCCGGCAAATGCCGATGCCTACAGCGCCAACGCCGCCGCGTATATCGCCGCGCTGGACACGCTGGCGCATGATTTCGTCATGCCGATGGTTGCCACCGTGCCCGAAGCAAACCGCCTGCTGGTGACCAGCCACGAGACCTTTGGGTATTTCGCCGCGCGCTATGGGTTTGAAATCGCGGGCGTGGTGCTGCCCGGTGGCAGTACGCTGGCAGAGCCGAGCGCTGCGGACATCGCCGCACTGATCCAGACAATCAACGCAGAGGGCATCCCGGCGATTTTTGCCGAAACTACTGTTAACCCGCAGCTCGTCGAACAGGTGGCAGCAGAAACAGACGCGCAGGTCTATGTGCTCTACAGCGACTCGCTGAGTCCGGCGGATGGACCGGCAGCGACGTATCTCGACCTGATCCGGTACAACGTGACCACCATCGTTAACGCGCTGGGCGGCGGCATGTAGCGCAGCCTGGCAAGCGGTCTGAATATTCGTGATTTCTCCCGTAGAGGAGGGGCGCAGACTCTCCTCTACAACAACGGGTAGGTGTCACTAGCATTTCTTCGCAGCCGCGCCATTGAGTCGCCCCTCTCATCTTCCTCTCATCTCAAAATAGTTGACAGTGTTCACAGTTTGGGTGTACTCTATGGTTGTGAACAGTGTTCACATAAAGTAACAGCGTATACAGCAGGGTGGCAAATGGCAACACGGCGTGAACGGCAGCGCGAGGCAACGCGCGACGAGATCAAGAGCATTGCCCGGCAGCAGATGGCAGAAACCGGCACAGCGGGTCTTTCCCTGCGCGAGATCGCGCGCGAGATGGGTCTCACGGTCACGGCGCTGTACCGCTACTACGACAACCGCGATGCGCTGATTACCGCTTTGATTGTGGACGCCTTCACTGCGCTGGCAGAGGCGCTGGAAACCGCCCGCGACCAGTCGGCGCAGCACAGCCCGGCAGAGGCGTTGCAAGCTGTGCTGTGGACGTACCGCGCGTGGGCAGTGCAGCACCCGACCGACTTCATCCTGATTTATGGCAACCCGATTCCGCATTATGCAGCGCCGCCTGAAATCACGGTGCCGCTGGTGGTGCGCGGGTTCGCCGTGATCGTCGGGCTGGTCGAAGCCGCGATGCAGGCGGGCGAAATCCGCCGGGCAGTGCGCGTCCCGCCGCCGGTCGGCGCACACTTGCAGCAGCTTATTGACGCGGGCGGTTATCCGGTTTCGCTGGCGGCAATGCAGCTCGGCATTGTCGGCTGGACACGGCTGCACGGCATCATCATGCTGGAATTGTTCAACCACCTGGGTCCCAGCGTGGGTGACGTGGACGAATTTTATCGCCAGCAGATGCACGAACTGCTCTACGCAGACAGCCCGTAACCACAGCCTGCGCCACAGGACGCTGCACCGGGGAGACGCCCCCCAATAATCTACCCAGCACATAACGCTTAAACAGTCTCTGAAATTTGGGGGCGGGCATGTGCCTTGCCCATCGTTAGACCTGTGCCCGGCTGGTGCTGCCGCCCGCGCAGTGTCCGCTTCAACTCGCCTGCATCCTGAATGCACAAACATCTGGAGAAACACACATGACCACACAACCTGAACTGAACGTCGTCCTGGGCACCGGACCGGTTGGCTTAGCCGTAATGGATGAACTGCTGGCACGCGGCAAACGTGTGCGGCTGGTGAACCGCAGCGGCAGTGCGCCGGTCAGCCTGCCCGCTGGCGTGAGCATCGTCAAGGGCGACGCCACCGACCCCGCCAGCGTGCGCGAAGTCACCGCCGGGGCAGCCGTTGTCTACTTCTGCCTCAACGCGCCGGATTATCACAAATGGCATCTTCAGTTCCCGCCGCTGCAAGCCGGGGTGCTGGCTGGGCTGACCGGCAGCGCGGACGGTGTCAAAAAACTGGTTGTCATGGACAACCTGTATATGTACGGACCGCATGCGGGCAAACCGCTTACCGAGGACATGCCTTTCAACGCCACACGCGGCACACGCGGTCCCACGCGGGCGCAGATGGCGCGTGATCTGCTGGCGGCACACCAGCGCGGCGAGGTGCGCGTGGTGGTTGGGCGGGCGGCGGATTTCTTCGGTCCGCGTGTGGGTGATCAGGGCAGCGGGCAGCGCTACATGCTGGATATGCTGGCGGGCAAGACTATTCCTTATATAGGTGATCCTGATCTGCCGCACACCTTCACCTATATGCCCGACATTGGCAAGGCGCTGGTGCTGCTGGGCGAGACCGACGACGCCTACGGGCAGGTCTGGCATTTGCCCAACCCGCAAACCATCACGGCGCGGCAGTTCATCGCAATGGCAGGCAAAGCAGCAGGCATGACGCCGAAGCTCAACGCGATGAAAAAATCGCTGCTGCGCAACCGGGTGATTCTGCCGGCGTTGGGGCTGTTTATTCCGGCGCTGCGGGGCTTTGGCGAACTGCTCTACCAGTTTGATGAGCCGTTCATCGTGGATGACAGCAAGTTCATGCGCCGTTTCGGGCAGGTGATGCAGCCGACGCCGCTGGACGAAGCCGTGCGCGCAACGATGGCGTGGTGCCAGGAGAACGTTCCGCAGGGGGCGGCGGCACACGGGGCTGCGCCCGCCCGCGTCTGAAATCGAACCGCCGCAGGGGCGTGCTGCTGCGTGACAGCCGCGCGCCCGTGCGCTACCTCGCGCCTGTTCTATTCCAGCCCGCCGGGGTAGCCGGTGATCGCCTGAATCTCGCGGTAGAGCGGCTGCAAGCGGGCGTACATCTGCTTGTAGACGCGCTCGTAAAGCTGCGTGTACAGCGCGTGGTGCTGCTCGTTCGGTTCAAATACCCGGCTGATGCGCGTCATCGCCCCAACGGCAGTGCGGAAATCCGGATGCCATTTCAGCCCCACCGCGCCGTCAATTGCCGCGCCCAGCCCGCTGGTTTCGTAAATATGCGGGCGGGCGGTGGGCAGGTTGAACATATCTGCCGTGAGCTGTACAGCGGCGTCACTCTGGCTGCCCCCGCCGGACACGCGCAGTTCCATGATTTTGATGCCGCTGCGTTTCTCGATACGTTCCGACCCCTGCCGCAGCGCATACGCCAGCCCTTCCAGAATGGCGCGGTAAAGGTGCGCGCGGGTGTGCACATCCCCAAAGCCGATCACCGCCCCCTTTGCTTCCGGTCCGGGGAAACGCACACCGGGCGTCCAGTACGGTTGCAGCATCAGCCCCATCGCGCCGGGCGGTGTGGCGTTAACCAGCTCATCAAACAATTCCTCGGCTTCAATGCCGCGTTCTTGCGCCAGGCGCTGTTCGTGGTGGGCGAATTCTTCCTTGAACCAGTTGACCAGCCAGTAGCCCCGGTAATTCTGAATCTCCAGGCTGTACATGCCCGGCACAGCGGCGGGGTAGGGCGGCACCAGCGGAATCGGCTCAACATACTTGCGGCTGGTGGTCGTAATCGTCGCTGTCGTGCCGTAGCTGACACAGCCGATATGCCCCTGCATGCTGCCCGCGCCCAGCACTTCGCACGCTTTGTCTGCGGCGGCGGCGATAAACGGCGTGCCTGCGGGAATGCCCGTCGCTGCTGCTGCTTCGCTGGTGATGATGCCAATCGGCGTGCCGGGCGGTACCAGATCGGGCAGCCGGTCCGGGGTCATTGCCGCAATCGCCAGCCATTTCCAGTCGTCCGGGGCTGCCCAGTGCATCGTTTTGCTGTCGAAGGGGATATAGCCCACCTGCGACCCAATCGAATCGACAAAGCGCCCGGTCAGCCGGTAGGTCAGGTAGCCGCTGAGCAGCAGGAATTTGTGCGTCTTTTCCCAGATGCCCGGCTGATGCTGGGCGATCCAGTTCGCCTCTGCCTCTGCCTGAAAGAAGGCGACGGTCTGGCTGACCCGCGCCAGCCGGAACAACAGCCCCCACCTGCCGCCGATACGCGGCTGGTTGCTGGCACGGCGCTGATCCAGCCAGATGATTGCCGGGCGCAGCGGCTTGCCGTACTTGTCCAGGTTAATCATGGTTGCCCGCTGGGTGGTCAGCACCACCCCGGCGATCGCGTCTTTGGGGATGTCGGTCAGCGTCCAGAGCTGCTGGCAGGCAGCACACAGCGCCTTCCAGAAGTAGTCGGGGTCGTGTTCTGCCCAGCCCGGCTGCGGCGAAACATACGGTTCAATGGGAATGCGGCTTTTGGCGGCGAGATTGCCCTCGGCGTCAAACAGCAGCGCGCGCACACTCTGCGTGCCGTTATCAAGAGCGAGAATGTAATCTTTGGGCATGGCTTATGATTTTCCGTTGTTTTCGCGGCAGGTGAAAAATGTACTCGCTGCCTTCATTATAACGAGGTTGCCTGTTTCGCGCCGTTCGGATCGGTGAATTAAGGAGCAAGGGCACAGGAGAAGCAAGAACGCGCGGAACACGCCGCGCATTCGGTGTGCCATTCACACGTCTGGTGTGCCATTTTTCGAACAGTTTTCCAAGCGTTTGTGAAGAGGTTTGAAAAACGTTTACGCTTGAAAGGTATACGCCTTACAACCTTTCAAAAGTATAGAAAGTAAACCATGCTGCATAGGCATTTTGCCCATTGCAAGGTACTGATTCCTGTCAGGAATGTTGAGATAGTCTTGAAATTGCAATGTTGAAGCTTAAGCCTGATAGGTTGTTGGAGGTTCACTAAACGACGTAAATTTTGCTTCGGTTCACGAATAGAACAATGGTACGATTTGGGCGTGGGGAAGTCTCACACTTTTTTCATTGGGGTATTGTGCGGTTTGGACCAATCACCAGGCTGTGAGCGCAACACACAGCCGCCAGCCGCACAGCTTCGCAGAGGAGATTGTCAATGCCGCAAACACCATCTTCTTCCGCACAGGCTGGCAAGGGTGACTCCGCGTTGCACGGTGTCGTCAGTGCTGGCGTTTTTATTTCCGGGGCGTGTCGCCCTTATCGCAGTTTTAATTGAAGGAAGTGGCTATGATTACGATCAAAAAAAGGACAGTAACCCGTAGCCTCGTCGCACTGCTGCTCGGCGCGCTCCTCATCACTGCTGGTCTGGTGATGGCATCCAATGTTGTGGAGCTGTGTTTTGACAGCGTAGGCGCGGGAAAAGAGGTTGAAGGTTCTTTGCCCAATGGCAATGATGAAGAAACATGGGCAGGCGTCTTCAATGTGCGCGTGGATAATGTATCAATGCAGGCATTCTGTACCGATATCAACAACGGTATTGGGACACAGTGCTATGAGAACAGCACCGTCGGCGTAACCGACCCGCTGGTCGCCTGTACGCTTCAGTATTATCCGCCCGTTTCCGGGCTGACTGATACGGAAGCGGCTGCACGGCAGACCGCAGTCTGGTTCTTCTCCGATGGGTTCAATCTGACGGGTCCCTCCTCGGTTTACAACCGCCAGCAGGTGATCATCGCCGATATTCAGGACAAATTCGCCAACGGCTTGTGCGATGCGGTGCTGAACCCGACGCTGACGATCGAGCCGAGCAACGCGGTGAACTTCCTCGAATCGGATGGCAACGGCGGCTACCTTTCCAGCAGTCACCAGTACACCCTGACGCTGCTGAAGGGCAACCAGCCGATTGCTAACCAGACGGTCTACCTCAGCACCGATCTGGGAACTTTGAGTGATAGCAGTGTTACGACGGATGCCAACGGGCAAGCCGTTTTTTCCATTGCGCATGATGAACCCGGCACGGCGACCATTACCGCCAGCACCACCGTGACCCTGCAAGCGGGCACGAGCATTAATCCGGGTGTTAACGTGCAGAAGATTGTCCTCAGCGGCACACAAAACTTCCCGCTGACTGCCACCGCCCGCAAGCAGTGGGTTCCCGGCGGCAGAATCGTCATTCAGAAGTACAACGACCTGAATGGCGACGGCGACCGCGATGCCGGTGAACCGTTGATCAACTGGTCGGTGAAATACCGCGTTGCGGGTCAGGGCGGTTGGACGACCATTTCGCTGGGCAGTGACGGCGAAGCTATCCTGACACTGGACGCCAGCAAGACCTATGACATCTGCGAGATTACCAGCAACAACTGGGATGTGACCCAGCCCGCCAGCGGCAGCTGCTACTACAACGTTGGCGTGTCCTCCACCGTGTTGTTTGGCAACGCGCGTTATGCTGTGCTGCTGGTCAAGAAGTTCGAAGATCTGAATGCCAACGGCGTCCGTGATGACAACGAACCGGCGCTGCCAGGCTGGGGCTTCGAAGTCTTCCAGTACAACGACGACCAGTACGAATTCTATGATGATGGCGTAACCGACATCACCGGTGTCGTGGGCTTTAGCGACATTGAACCCGGCGATTACCGTGTGGAAGAAGTGCTCCAGTCCGGCTGGTATCTCAGCACACAAAATCCGCTGGATGTCGAAGTTGAGCGCAAACATACGCACATCGTCGAATTTGGCAATTACCAGCCCGGCAGCATCACCATTGACAAGACCTGGCTGCTGAACGGCGAACCCGTGAACGCCCCTGCCGCCGCAGAAATCTGCGTGGCGCGCGAGGGCACTCCGGCAATTCCGGTGCCGCAGGGTCTGGTGACGCAGGCGTGCGCGGATGTAACCGGCACGTACACGTTCGAAAACCTGTTCCCCGGCATGTACACAATCACCGAGGTATCGCCGGCTGGTTGGACGGGTCCCGATACGATCAATAATGTGATCCTGACCAGCGGTGAAGAAGCCACTGTCGAGATTACCAACACCCGCACCGAAACCCCGCCGCCTGATGGCGACCTGAACATCTACAAGTTCAACGACCTCAACCAGGATGGCATCTGGGACGAAGATGAACCCGGTCTAGAAGGCTGGCACTTCGTGGTTACGGACGGCAACGGTGATGTGGTCGCAGAAGGCAATACCGACAGCGATGGTCTGCTCAGCTTCGTACTGCCTGCTGGCGACTACGAAGTCTGCGAAACCCTGCTGGCTGGCTGGCAGAACACGACCCCGCTGTGCCAGGACGTGACGGTGTTTGCCAATAACGGCAGCAGCGCGATTCCCGGTCCGTCGAGCGTGGTGATTTCCTTCACGCAGAACAACCAGACTTCGACCTACACCATCACCTTCCTCGGTGTCAGTGGCACCACATGGTCCTACTACATCGAAGCGGCTGCGGGATCGAAGACCGTCAGCCACTGGAACTTGATTGGTCTGGAAAGCTGCGCCGCGCATATCACCAGCATCAGTGGCAACGGTGTCTATGGTCCCGATGGCAGCACCAACACCACCGGCATCAAGTGGGACAACAACCCAACAGTGCCCGCTACCTACAGCTTCACGCTGGACGGGGAATATCCGATCGGCACGATTAGCGCTCTGGTGAAGGCGGGTAACCGTTTTGGCACTGGCGCCATTGCCGGTCCGGACTGCGATGCTGATTTTGGCGAGCCCGCAGAACTCGTCTTCGGCAACTATGAACTGCCGCGCTTCGGCAGCCTGGATGTGACCAAAGCGGTCAACTGGAACGGCGCGACCCCGCTGGTGGATCAGACCTTTGAAATCTGCATCATGGGTCCCAGCTATCCCACCGGCAGCGAAAACGGCGCCTGCCAGATCGCCGACTATGACGGCGCAGTGCTGAGCTGGAGCGACCTGCTTCCCGGCAGCTACACCGTCAGCGAAACCGATCCCGGTAGTCTGTGGGTGGTCGGTGACAACGGCGCGAATGTGAACGTGGCTGCCGACCAGACGGCGACCCATACCATCACCAACACGCATGTGGCTCCGCGTGGCATCAGCCCAATTCTGGAATGCGTGGCGGCGAACGAAGATGGCAGCTTCACGGCATTCTTCGGCTACAACAACCCCAACGCCTTCAGTGTGACTATCCCGGTCGGCACCAACAACCGTTTCAGCCCTGCCCCGCAGGATCGCGGTCAGCCGGTGGACTTCCTACCCGGACGCACCCCGTTCTACCCGGACGCAGCGTTTGGCGTGACCTGGGACGGCAGCGGCAATCTGGTCTGGACGCTCAACGGGCGCACCAGTGCCGCCAGCAGCACCAACATGGCGCAGCGCTGCCAGTATCACATTTTCCCGGTGAAGGTGTGGGAAGATGTTCAGGGCAACCCGCTGCAAGGGCTGCCGCAGGGTGTCGATCTCAGCGGTTTCAGCATTACCCTGACCAGCAGCCTCGAAACCCTGACCTGCTCCTATGTCGGCAATGTGCTGACCTGCGTGAGCAGCCTGGGCGGTAATGAGGCGAATGACGGTCTGGACGTGCCGGTGGGCGAAAGCTACACCGTCAGCGAAAGCGGCATCCCGACATACTGGGCGAACCAGTCCGGGCTGGGCGAATTCAGCCAAATCGTGGGCGCAGACAACTGCGGTCTCAACGGGCTGGCGAAATACTGCGAGCACACCGTTGTCAACCGCGAACAGCCGCGTCCTGACGTGCGGCTGAACCTGACGGCAGAATGCCGCGTGGGTGACACGCTGTACTGGCGCGTGACCGGCGACAACGATGTCGATGGCGTCGCCTTCACGTGGAATGGTCCGGGCAGCAATGACGGAAACGGCGTCGTGGACGCTGGCGCACGCTACTACTTCACAACCCAGGATGCTGGCGGCGCGAACACGACGATCATCACGTGGTTCGACCCGGCAGATAACCGCAACGAGAGCAGCACCAAGGCACACAACAACAACCCGTGTGTTTACCACGTGACCTTCATCAAGGAATGGACCGACTTTGAAGGTTCACCAATCAGTGACGGCACAATTCTGACGGCAGAAAGCAGCATTGCCACCGCGACGTGCGGTTACACTGGCGGCGCGTGGTCGTGCGATTACCGCCGTAAGAGCGACAACGGCGTGCTGGCTGACCTGGAAGTGCCCTTTGGCGAAACCTACAGCGTCAGCGAAACGGGTGTCGCCGGTTGGGCAGCCGTAGAGGGTGTTGGCACCGGTTTCGAAGGCATTGACGGCTTCGACACCAGCGCACTGCCCGACGCCCTGGTCTATGACATCAGCGAAAACCGTTACTGCGAGACGACCACGCCGCAGCCGTTCAACCCCCCGTTGGACAAGTTCTGCACGCATACGGTCGTCAATGAACAGAGCCTCGCCTCAATCACCATCGAGAAGGACGCTGTTCAGAACTTCAACGAAAACGAGTTCGTGGACTTCACCTTCACCGACTACAACGACGTTGAATTCATCCTCGATGATGACAGCGACGGCACCTACCCGAACTTCCGTGAATTCGGTGAACTGACCGGCAACGAGTCCTACACCTTCACCGAACTCAACGCCAGCAACACCGGCGGCTACGGTCTGGCTGAGGTCTACTGCTACAGCGCAGACGAGAGCTACGTTGATTACAGCGTTGAAGGCGGCAGCGTCACCGTGACACCCGCGCCCGGTCAGGATGTGACCTGCGTGTTTGTCAACAAGCGCCTGCCCAACCTGTACGCGCTGAAGTACAACGACCTTGACGGCAATGGCAGCCGCGGTGAAAACGAACCGCTGCTGGGCGGCTGGACGATTACGCTGTACGACACCGAAGGGAATCAGGTCGGCAGTTCTGTCGTCACCAGCGCCAATGGCGAAGTCAGCTTCGGTCCGGTGCAGCCCGGCAGCTATGTCGCCTGCGAAACGCAGCAGGACGGCTGGACGAACACCGATCCGGGTCTTGACGACAATGGCGACGCCTGCAAGCCGGCAACCGTTGACTACCTGGGCGGCTGGACCTTCGTGTTCGGCAATCAGGAAGCACTTGGCAGCCTGACCGTGACGAAGGATGTGACCGGACAGTTCGCGCCCGATGATGCAGCATTCGAAATCTGCCTCAGCGGTCCGCAGGGCGTGGTCATTGATCCTGCATGCGTCATGCTGGCAGACGGCGAAAGCTACACCTGGGACGACCTGCCCGCAGGCGCATACACCGTCAGCGAAACCGATCCGCAGCCTGCTGCTGACTGGAACGTGACCGGTGAAGGCGCTTACAACGTGGTCGCCGGTGCAGACACCCCGGTGACGATCACCAACGACTACACCAACCTGTGCCCGACCGGCGGCGATCCGAAGGCGGATCTGCGCATCGTCGGCGGCATCCAGTACGACCCGAACACCGGCGTCGCCACCGCAGTCGTGCAGAATCGCTCGCAGTACTGCTCGTACACGGTCGGCATGGCGTCCTACCAGAAGTACAACAATAACCTGAGCGATCAGGTGCTGTATGACAGCATGCCCGATGTCAGCACCAACCCGAACGGCGACGGTACGACGGTCGTGGGACCGGGACAGTCCGTAACCCTGACGGTGGACGTGCCCGACTGCGCGGCGCAGATTGACGTGTTCTTTGACGCCAGCCACCTGTACCCGCTGTACACCAGCAACCAGGCAGCGGCAAATCAGGCACCGCTGGTGCTGCCGGAATTCAACAGCAACCTGTATGGCTCGCTGGGCAATGTCTACGGGCAGCGGCTGCTGGGGGCGAAACATGTCAACGGCACGCTGTGGTGCGACCTCGAAGGCGAATGCAGCATCGGCGCGATGACCGTCAGCGGTTTGCCGGCGAACGGCGAACTGAGCGGCGTGGTCAACGTGCAGGCGACCTTTGCCAATGGCAACCCGTCGCAGGTGGTCTTCACCCTGACGGGACCGCAGAACCAGAACTGGACCGAGAACGTCAACCCGTACTACTTCCTGGGCGACAGCAACGGCGGACAGCCCAACGGCTGGAACACCGACAGCTATCCGGAAGGCAGCTACACGCTGGTGGTACAGTCGTTCCAGGAACGCCGTCTGTGCGAAACCCAGACGTTCCACCTGACGATTGACCGTACACCCGATCCTGAACTGCATATCGACCCGATCTGCGGGGAGGACGGTGTGGAATTCGTGGTCACCAACAACGGTGGCCCGATGGACGCGCCCGAACCCTTCTTCGTGGACAGCGTGCTGCAGGGCAGCATCCAGCTTGGCGCGAACGAAAGCATCACGATCAAGGTCGCGGACTATGGCGACGGCTACGGCATCCACACGCTGACCATCGGTGAAGGTGAAGATGCTATTGGCGAAATGGGCGAATGCGCCGCGCCAGTGGGCACCCTGCGCATCACCAAGGATGTGGTCGGCGAAGAAGCGCCGCAGGACGCCACGTTCACCATCTGCGTGAGTGGTCCCTCGTTCGAGGCGACGGTCTGTGAAGACTATACCGATGGGCA
>DAOTWP010000354.1:0-30716 GCA_034435675.1 Anaerolineae bacterium | reverse complement strand
TGGGGGGCATGCCGTAGCGCATGGCGCGCAGGTAATCCTCGTCCAGCGGGGTCGCTTCGTCAGAGTCATCGCGGTAGAGCGCTGCCATCTCCAGAAAGCGCTGTTCCTGGTCGCGTGCGTCGTTCAGTTCCGTGAAGGCGTTGCCCAGTTCCATCCCGGCAGCATAAACCTCAAAGCGCTCCACATGGCGATCATCACCGGCAACGCGCTTGGCAAATGGCGAAATGTCGCGCGGGTAGTCCATGATAAACGTAGGCTGGATCAGCGTGGGTTCCACATACTTGCTCAGCAAATGCTCGACCAGCTTGCCCCACGTTTGCCCCGCCGGAATCTGGTCGCCCAGTGCGCGGATCGCAGCATCCAGCGTTTCGGCAGTGGGATGCTCCATATAGTCGATTTCGCAGGCATGTTTGATCGCGTCACGCATGGTGATGCGCTTCCAGGGCGGCTTGAATTCCACCGTGTATTCCTGGTATGTGATCTGCGTTCTGCCAGTGACCTGCTCGGCGGCATAGGCAACCATGCGCTCGACAATATCCATCACACCGGTGTAATCAATGTACGCCTTGTAGAACTCCACCTGCGTGAATTCCGGGTTGTGCTTAAAGCTCACGCCCTCATTGCGGAAGTCGCGCCCGATTTCGTAGACAGCGTCAAAACCGCCCACCAGCAGCCGCTTGAGATACAGCTCAAAGCTGATGCGCAGGTACAAATCCTGCTTGAGCTGGTTGTGATACGTCGTGAACGGACGCGCCGCCGCGCCGCCATAAATTGGCTGCAAGATCGGCGTCTCGACTTCCAGCATGCCCTCGGCATCAAGAAATTCGCGCAGCGCCTTGATGGTGCGGGCACGTTTGACGAACACCTCGCGCACATCCCGGTTGACCGCCAGATCAGCATAACGCTGGCGGTAGCGCGCTTCCACGTCGCTGAATTCGCCGTGTTCGACCACCGTGCCGTCTTCGCGCACTTCCTGCTTGATGACCGGCAGCGGGCTGAGCGATTTGCTGAGCAGCGTCAGGCTGCCGGTGCGCACGCTGACCTCGCCGGCTTTGGTGCGCATCATCGTGCCGCTCGCCTGCACAAAGTCGTCCACTTCGATCAGCTTCTCTTTGAGCAGGCTGAACAGCGCGTCACCCAGTTCGTTCACCCGCAGAAAAAGCTGCACACGCCCGGATTCATCCTCAATGTGTGCAAACGCGATTTTGCCCGTGACATTCATCCGGCGGATCCGCCCGCAGACTGTCACCGCCGGACCTTCCGTGTTCTCTGCTGCCTGTGCGCCCTCTAAAGCGGCTGTCAGCGCGGCTTCATGCGCTTCCTGCGCGGCAATGGCGGCAGCGCAGGTGTGTGTGCGCACCACACGGGCAGGATACAGGGACACGCCCGCTGCTTCCAGCCGCTCGACTTTTTCTAAGCGGTCTTGTTCCAGTCTATTCGGCTGCCACATAGGGATTAGTTGATCGCCTTGATGGTGAAAGTGATCTTGCCGTCCGGGGCATCCACAACAACTTTGTCGCCCACCTTAGCGCCCAGCAGCGCCTTGCCCAGTGGGCTTTCGACAGAGATTTTGCCCTCGCGGGGGTTTGCCTCGGCGGAACCGACCAGATGGTAATCTTCCTGAGTTTGTGTGCCTTTTTCGATCACAGTGACCTGCGAGCCGATGACCACCTGACCTTTGCTTTCGATGTTTTCGATAACGGTAGCGCTGCTGAGAATGATTTCATAACGCGCGATTTCGCCTTCAATAAAAGCCTGTTCGTTCTTCGCGTCAACATATTCCGCATTCTCGCTCAGCTCCCCGCCCTCTTCCATCGCCATGCGCAGCCGCTCGGCGATTTCCATGCGGCGTACTTCCTTCAAATGGCGCAACCGCTTCTCGATTTGCTCCATTCCTTCGGGTGTCAGGTATTGTGGATGGTCTACCATGCGCCCAACTCCTCAAGTAGAGACTCAAAAACGCTACTTCCGTAGCGCAAAAGTGCAAAGACACAGCGGGTGCTGTGTCGTTTTTGCTAAACCTCAGGTTTATTTAACTCAACCTCACGCGCTTACGACGTAATCTAGCACAGGACTATGATGCTTGTAAAGTTAGAAATGCACTTACAGGGCGCAGAACGGCTCAAACCATGCCTGCCAGTTCAATGGTGAAGGTGGTGCCCACGTCGGGCGTGCTGTCCACCGTAATGCGCCCGCCTAAAACCTCGATCAGACCAAACGCAATCGGAATGCCCAGCCCGCTGCCTTTGTAATTGCGCACAACATCGTGGTCAGAACGGAAATACAACTCACCTAACCGGCTGATTTCTGCAGGGGTCATGCCGATACCATTATCGCTGATCGTCATCACCAGCACACTGTTTTCGCCCCTTGCGCTGAGAGTGACAAGCCCTGAACCCTCCGCGCTGTAACGCAGTGAGTTCTCGACCATTTTGCACAGTGCTTTTGCCAGCAGTTCGCCGTCGGTTTGCAGCAGCGGCAGTCCCTGCGGGATATCGAGCTGCAACTGCCGGTTGAGCTGTTCCGCCAGCGGGCGCATCTGTTTTTCGACCATCATGGCGATGTTTTTGAACATGTCCATTTTGGGGTTCACGCGCATCGTCCCGGCGCGCAGCTTGTTGATGTCGCTGACATCCAGCAGCAGGCTTTCCATGCGCCGCGCGTTCGTCCGGATCGTGTCCAGGAACTGACGCTGCATGTCATTGAGTTCACCCATTCCCGGCGTGTTGAGCATGTCCGAATAGCCACGAATGCTGGTCATCGGGGTGCGCAGTTCATGCACCGCGTGAGAGATGAAGGCAGCCGTTTCCTGCATAAAGTTGTCGTCGGTAGGTGAACCGGCGCTGCTGCCCTGCGGGGCTGCGCTCTGCTGTTCCGCTGCGTCCAGCAGGTCGGCAATCGCCTCAAGCTGCGCCGGCAGCCGCACAGGGATGATCATGCCTTTGCGCGCGGCTTCAACCAGTTCTCGCAATTGTGCGCGTGCCTGTTGGCGTGCCTGTTGAAGATTGTCTTCTGCCATCGCTGTGTTCCCCTGTTTGGTATACTGCGTTCAGCCTGCGTGTACGGGTGTCCAGTACAGTTCCTCTGCTGTGCCTGTGCGGGTGAGGTCTCGGCGTACTGCCTGTGCCATCGCGCCTGCATCCTCCCAGAAGGTGCTGATCTGCGACGAATAATACTCGATTGCCCGAATTTTTGCGGTTACTGCCGCGTCGGTCAGCGGTTGTGGTTCGGCATGTAAGCGCAGTTGCTGTGCCGCCAACCCTGACGAGACGGTCGCCAGCCTGGACTCTAATTCTAGCGTATCACGGCTGTAAGGGTAGTCTGCATAAACTTTTACGTTGCAGCGCAGACTTGCGGTACGCGCCTGCCGCAGCAGCCAACCGCACACAATCTGGTGATCCACATGATTTCCCACCGCCAGCGGCACATACAGCGTTTGCGTGCCCACCGGGATTTCCGGCGCAGAAGCCAGCGCTTGCAGTGAGTCGTCAGGATGCACAGCGGCAAACAGCGCTTCCCCACTGGCATACAGCGCGCGCCCGGCAGCATCCGTCCGGTAGATGCAGTCCAGGTAGGACAGATACGCCGCCGCCGCGCCCAGACTCTCGACCGCCGCCTGATCCTCGGCACGCCGCGCAGCCACCGGGTTTGCGCCCACCCCCCAGCGCTGGTGCAGCTCGTCAATCAACGGCGAGTCCGGGAGCGTTTGCGGCGGGTCGCCCGCCATCGTCGTCAGCACTTGAACGCGCTCCCCCGCCTGTACAAGCTGGTAGATCGTCGCGCCGCAGCTCAGCACGGCGTCGTCAAGGTGCGGTGCCCAAAACAGATGCATGTGTACCTTCGCCCGCTGCCCCGGCTACTGTGCCATCGCGGCACTGGTCGCCACATTAAAGGAGAAGGCGCTGCCTGCGCCCGGCGTGCTTTCAATATGGATGCGGCTGCCCATCTGCTCAACGAGGCTGCGGGTAATCGCAAAACCCAGCCCTGTGCCCGGCTGTGCGCGCGTGAAATCATCTTCGGCGCGCCAGAATTTCGTCCCCAGTTTGGCAATGCTTTCGGCTGACAGTCCGATACCCGTATCCCGTACCACAAACTCGATGCGTTCACCGTTCTGGTGCGCATGCAGCGTAATCGTGCCGCCCTCCGGCGTGTACTTGTAGGCATTACTGACCAGATTGGTCAGCACTTGCAGCAGGCGGTAGTAATCTACGAACATGTCGGACAGATCGGGCTGGATGTCCTCTACAAAGCTGTGCCGCCGTTCCGCGATTTGCGGCATGGTGCCGTCTTTGACCGCCTGCACCACATCCGCCACACTGACACGGGTTTCGTCCATAAAGAAGTGCCCGCTTTCAATGCGGCTGATATCCGCCAGGTCAGAGACGAGCATTTCCATGCGCTTGACGGTATTGCGGATTTTCTGCATGAACAGCGTCTGCCGTTCGCTCAGCCCACCCTGCATCAGCGCCAGATCCGCATACCCGGCAATGCTGGTCATCGGCGCTTTCAGGTCGTGCGCCACAATGCCGACAAACTCGCTCTTAGCGCGATCCGCAGCACGCACCGCCGCATACAGACGTGCGTTTTCAATCGCTACTGCCGCGCGCGCCACTACACGTTCGACCAGATCGCGCTGCGCTTCGGTGAATGGTTCGTTTCCCGCGCGTTCCAGCACCACAACGCCGATGACGGTTGCTTCGCGGCGCACGGGTACGACCATGATCGCCTGCGTATCCTGCTGCAAACTGCTTGCCCTGCCGCTGGCGGCGACTGCCAGCACTTCCGGGTAGACCTGATCCAGATGTTCCGGCTGTGCTGCGCCTTGCGCATGCCCGTAATGATGCCGCGCGAGCACCACTGGCGGATCGCCTTCGACCAGCCCCAGATGCCCGCTGCTGGCGTCGGTAAGGCGGCACGCCCATTCCAGCGTGATCAGCATCGCTTTGTCCGCATCCAGCGTTTCATTCAATTGCAGGTCAATGCGCCGCAGTTGGCGCAGTTCTTCCACACTGGCGGCAAGCTGCTGGTCAGTAGCGCTGAACAACAGGGCGTTGTCAATGGCAACTGCTGCCTGCCCGGCAAACGCATCCAGCGCGGCGAGGTCATCTTCCCCGAACAAGCCGACCATCGCGCGGCTGTCCACGTACACCACGCCGATCACGCTGCCGCGTGCGCGCAGCGGCGTCGCCATGATGCTGCGCAGCGCCTGCGCGATAATGCTCGCCTGCCCGGCATAGCGTGGGTCTTCGGCGGCATTGGTGGTCAGCACGGGCGCGCCCTGGTCAAGCACCTGATTGGCAATCGTCCGACTGTATTTGAACTCATCGCTACCGAGTGTTTGCTGGTCAAAGTTGCGGGCGACCTTGACCGTCAGCCCGCCATCATCATCGCGCAGCATCAGGAAACCGCGTTCCGCCCCGGTCAGTTGAATGATGGCATCCATCACCTGATTTAATACGGTCTGGAGTTCCAGCGATGAGCCGATCACCCGGCTGACCTGATACAGCGCGACGAAGCGCCCTTCTTTCTTGCGGCTCTGGCGCTCCTCGCTCAGCCGTTCCATCACACTGGCTAGCGTTTCTACCTGCCGGGCGAGAAACTGCCCGTCCACACGCCCCGCCTTGATCTGACTGCGCAGGAGGTTGATGTTGTGGCGGACACTGGCGAATTCCTGATCGGAGACACTGGTATTTGAAGACTGGGAATTATTCATCGGTCGGCAACCTGCTGTTGTTCTTCTAATGTGGCGTAATAGTCACAATACGCTTGCAGTGGGCAATCGGCACAGCGAGGCGCGCGCGCTTTGCAGGTTTCCCGCCCATGCCGGATCAGGTTCAAATGAAAAGCATAATAATCATCCTGCGGAATCAGCGCTTCCATGACCGGGTGCGCTTTGTCCGCGCTGATGCCCTGCGGCAAAAAGCCAATGCGCTGCCCCACGCGGTGCACATGTGTGTCTACGGGAAACGCGGGCAGGTTGAACCCAAAACAGAGGACAATCGCGGCGGTCTTGGGTCCCACGCCCTCCAGCGCAGTCAGCCATGCCTTCGCGTCTTCCAGCGGCAAATCTGCCAGAAAATCAATGTTGTATGCGCCGCGCTCCGTATGAATACGCCGCAGCACATTCTGGATGCGGGGACCCTTTTGGTTTGCCAGCCCTGCTGGGCGAATAGTGTCAACGAACTCCTCTGGCGGGGCATCAACGGCAGCCTGCCAGGTGGGGTAACGCGCCTTGAGCGCGTCGAAGCCCCGGTCGCGGTTGGCATCGGTGGTACTCTGGCTCAGAATACAGCTCACCAGCTCATCCATCGGCGATAATGCAGGTCGCCAGCGCGGATACCCGTACATGTCCACCAGTGCCTTTGCAACCGGAGCGTATTTCGCCTTGCGATATTCAAAATCGGTGATCTTGTTCAGCGTGTTGTTGTTCATATCAAAATTGTACTGTTGACCGCGATAACGGGGCAAGTCAGTTATTCTTTAGCCGCCCGATTGCAGCGCTCCAATATACGTGTTGTCCGCAATGCGCAGCAGTCTGCCCGTGTCGAGATAGACTTTCCATGTGCCGTCTTCCTGAGGGGCGCTGAACAGCACCGCACTGTTATCATCTGTCCATTGCAGCGGGCGCAGAAATGTCTCGCTGGGGGCGGTCAGGTCGCGCTGGGTCAGTGCTTCCAGATCCACCAGTGCGAAAATGCTGCGGATGCGCTGGCTGCGTGCGCCGAAATTTTCGACCTGCGCCAGCGCATAGATGGCGTACTGTCCGTCGGGTGAGACCAGCACATCTCCCGCCTGTGTGAAGCCATTCAGCCGCAGCGCCGGGATGATGCCTGCGGTAGTCAGCGCGCCGGGCGGATACACCAGCACATCGAAGCCACTCAGGTCGCTGCTCAGGTTCAGGCGCACAAAATAGCCTGCGCCCAACCCAGCGCCGCAAAAGCAGCGGGGTTCGCCCGGCAGTCCGGTGCGTGTACCGTTGGTCAAATCCAGCGCGAACAGTTCAAGATACTGGTTATAGGGCGAAAACTCGCTGATGCCATCAGGGTGCATATCCATATACAGGATCGTATTGTCTGCATTGAAACTGATCGGCAGGGCACGGAAACCGTCGCGGGGACCATCCGCCAGCGCCTGCACCGGGTTGGTGCCATCAATATTGGCAACCGTCGTCAGCGTGGACAGGCTGCTGCGATCCAGACCGTTCGTCAGTGTCCAGGCGATGCGCTGCCCATCTCCAGAAACAACCCAGTCAATGCGCTGGGTCTGCGCGCCCGGCTGGATGAACGGATGCTCGCGCACGGTGCCATCGGCGGATGCCAGCAGCACGCGGTTGGTGAACGGCTCGGAGAACAGCACAGAACGCCCCAGCGGGGTGTAACGTTCGCCATAGACTTCAAGGCTGCGTTCTTCGCCGCTGAGGGTGTCGCTAAAGATCAGGCGATCACGCCCGGTTTCGTCAATCCCGCGCTCAAGATAGACCTCCCAGGCATACACCTGCTGTGCCACAGCGGGGGCAGCAGTGGGCGCGGCGGCAGTCCACGCCAGCAGAACAAGGCAGATGCGCAGGCTGAGGGTCAAAACATGGCGTCGCAAAGCAGTCTCCTCACTCTCGCAGGGGCAGCACATGCACTGAAACATATTGGTCATGGTTGTGCCGCTGCCGCACGGCTCCCGGTTGCTATAATAGGTGAAATCTGCTGCGGGGGGAACTGCAAACTCTCGCCGAAATTGCCTACGGAGCCTCTCCTGTACAGGAGCATCACAGACCCATGACGGAATTGCTCACGATTATGTGGAGTGTTATCAGTCCGGTGCTGCTGATTGCCGGCGTCGCCTTTGTGCTGGCGCGGCGCTTTCAACCGGAACCCGGCGCATTGAGCTTCTTTGTGGTCTACCTTTTTATCCCCGCGCTTGCTTTTCAAGGGATTTCCACAACAGATCTAGCGGGGGAGGACATTATCGGCATCGGCGTGGTGGCGGCGGCAGTCGTGGTGCTGATGTCGCTGGTGGGCTTGCTGGTGACCCATGTGCTGCACTTTGAACGCCAACTGCGCAGCGCCTTTCTGGTCTGCATTGTGCTGATGAACGCCGCCAATTACGGCATTCCGCTAAACTCATTCGCGTTTGGCGCGGCGGGCGAGCAGCGGGCGATTCTGTATTATGTGATGAACGTACTCTTTGGCACTGCCGTTGCGATCTATTTCGCCTCTCGGGGGCAAGCCGGGGTGCGCACTGCCCTGCTCAACGTGTTGCGGGTGCCCATTGTCTATGCTGCGCTGGCGGGCATGCTGGTCAACCTGCTGGACATCACCCCACCGCCGGAACTGGCGCTGTTCCTGCTGCCCTTTGAACGCGCCGTGAATATCCTGGCGGGTGCGGCAATTCCCGGCATGCTGGCGCTGCTCGGCGTACAGTTGGCACGCACGTTGTTTCGTGGGCAGTGGCGTCCAATTCTGCTGGCAACCGGCATGCGGTTAGTGTTGGGACCACTGCTGGCGCTGCCTGTTGCGCTGCTGCTGGGGCTGCAAGGCGTCACGTTTCAGGTCGCGCTCGTCGAATCTGCTATGCCGACGGCGGTGCTTGCCAACGCGCTGGTCACGCAGTTCGGCGGCGATGCCCAGTTTACATCAACGGTGACACTGGTCAGCACCCTTGCCAGTATCGTCACCCTGAGTATTCTGCTGGCGCTGCTCCTGTAAGCCGCCGGGCAAGCGTCGGATGATCGCGGATTGGCAAAGCGTGCGATTGCCTTTATAACGGTAGAGATGTTAACCAGAGTCGAGGATGTAGCCGAGATGCCAAAGGTAATTTTACGCTGGGTGCTGCTGGCGCTGCTGTGCGGCGGCACGGCGCTCGCACAGCAGCAGCCCCCGCCAATGCCCACACCAATGGGCAGTGTCGTCAGTGTGGAATACCCGCCGCTGGATGCCGAAAAACGCCTGATTACCTTTGGCGGTGGTGTCATCTTTTTGCAGGACGTACCTGCCGTGCTGGCAGACGCGCAGAACACCGCGTTTGATGGGCTGGTGCTGGATATTGAAACCCCGCGCGACCATCGCGGGCTGGGGTGGTCGCTCTTTACCAATCAGCCGGTTGATCAGGCGCAGCTTGACGGGTTGGCAGCGCAGTTCAATGGGTTTGCCTGGGGACGGCTGACGGACAACTTCCTGCGGGTGAACATTTACCCCGGCGCGGTGGACTGGTTCGAGGATTTCAGTACGGTGCTGTACAACCTTGAAGCAGTATCACGGCTGGCAGCGCAGTTGGGGTTCCGCGGTATCATGCTCGATACCGAGCAGTACGGCGATACGAGCCTGTTCTACTTCGGCGAGCGCCCCGGCTTTTACACCTCCACGCAGGAGCAGTATGCCGCGCAGGCATTTATGCGCGGTCAGGAGGTGATGCAGGCGCTGAATCGCGGTTACCCCGGTATGACGGTGATCTACACCTTTGGCATTTCGTATGTCGCGCAGTGGCAGCCACCGAATCAATTTGCGCTGAATCCCTACGAGTTACTCACCCCGTTCATCAATGGCATGATCGCCGCCGCTGATGCGAACACGGTGCTGGTAGATGGTTACGAACAGTCCTACACCTATACCACCGAACTTCAGTTTACCGATGCGTATAACTTCGTGCGCAACCTTGTGCCAGGCATGCACGCGCCGGACCCGGCACGTTATCGTCAGGTGCTGCGCATGGGCTTTGGGCTGTGGATAGATGCCTGGTGCGATGGCAGTGGGCTGCGCGCCGAACCCTGCCCCGGCGGGTTTACGCCGCAGAGTTTCAGCGCTGCGCTGCGCTTTGCATGGCGCTACAGCGACCGCTATGTCTGGGTCTACAGTCAGGGTATCAACTGGTTCACCAGCGCGGGCATTCCGCCAGAATGGCAGCCGGCAGTCGCGGCAATGGGGCAGTTACCATGATTGCCCGCATCCTGCGCGCGCTGCGGTACAGTGCCGCTGGCGTTGTACTTGCCGTGCTGCTTGCTGCCTGTGGTACCGCTGGTTCCGCCAGCAGTGGGGTACAACCTGCTGCTGTTCAATTTACCGCGCCACCGCAGGGCATGACCGTCTATGCAGAACTGCTGTATGCAGCGGGCACGTCAGACCGCCCCAACACCCGCTTCACGCTGCTGCTGCTGCTGCCGGACGACACCGTGCTGATGCAGGCATCCGTGCTGACTGACGCTGACGGCGCGTGGTCGCTGGAACTGGTGCATGGCTACAGCGGCGAACCCGCCGAACTGACGCTGGTTGCCCGCCCACAGCAGGACCCGTTGAGCGCGACACCCCCAGCACCCTATGCCAGCACCACCGTGTTGATTGCGGACAGCCGTTATCGCCCGGCAGGCACGTTTGCCGGGTTGACTTTTCCCGCGCCCGGCGCTGAGGTCGGCGGCGAGACCATTCCTGTCAGCGGCGCGGCGTCAGGACTGCCAAACAACAGCCTGACAATCGCGCTGATCGGGGCGGATGGCAGCGAAATCACCCGACAAACCGTTATCGTCGAGACTCGTTATCCACTCGATGTTGTCCCGTTCACCGCCGATTTGCCGCTTGCGGGCTATGCCGGTGCTGCAACAGTGCGCCTGCTGCTGGTGGACCCGCAGACGGCAGCAGAGACGATTCTTGCCGCCGCAGCGGTAACCATCGGCGGCAGCGCGGGATGATTAACCCTGCTGGTGTTAGGCATAGGCAAGGGAACCATAGTATGCTTAAGCAAGCACAATAACAATCAAACTTCTGGGCGGCAGTGCCCACTGCAAAGGGGAAACCACACATGAAAGTTGCCATCCTCGCCGGGGGCATGGGTACCCGGCTTTCAGAAGAAACAGCGATCAGACCCAAGCCGATGGTTGAAATCGGTGGTTATCCGATTCTGTGGCATATCATGAAACATTATGCATACTACGGGTTTAAAGATTTTATTATCGCACTGGGCTACAAGGGCGAATACATCAAGAAATACATGGTGGATTACTCGTCCCTCAACAGCAACCTGCATGTGGACATGGCATCGGGCAGCGTTGCCATGCAGGGCGGCGAAAAAGCCGACTGGACGGTTGAACTGGTGGACACCGGCGTGCCGACCAACACTGGTGGGCGCATCAAGCGTCTTGCGCCCTATGTCAACGGCGAGACCTTTATGCTGACCTGGGGCGATGGTGTCAGCGATGTGAATCTGCACGAGCTGCTCAATTTCCACCGCGCGCATGGCAAACTGGCGACGATGACCGCTGTGCGCCCCCCGGCGCGTTTCGGGCATCTTCAGTTCGACCCTGAAGACGGACAGGTGACTGAATTCACCGACAAACCGCAGACCAGCGAAGGCTGGATCAACGGCGCATTCTTCGTGATTGAACCGCAAGTCTTCGACTATATCCCTGGCGACGATACCCAGTGGGAAAAAGAACCGCTGGAACGGCTGGCAGCGGAAGGGCAGTTGATGGCATACAAGCACGACTCGTTCTGGCAGTGCATGGACACCCTGCGTGATAAGCAGCTTCTGGAAAGCCTGTGGCAGACCGGCAGCGCGCCCTGGAAGATCTGGGAATAGGTTTGCCCGATGTCTAGCGAAAATCAAAGAGACTCCGCTGCAGGGCAGGCTTACCATCTCGATACGCTCGCCATTCACGCCGGGCAGGAGCCTGATCCGGCAACCGGCGCGATTATGACACCAATCTACCAGACCTCAACGTTTGTCCAGCGTGCGCCGGGTGAGCATCAGGGCTACGAATACAGCCGCAGCGGCAACCCCACTCGCGCCGCGCTGGAAACCATGCTTGCCGCCCTGGAAGGCGGCAGTTATGGGCTGGCGTTCGCCAGTGGGCTTGCGGCGATTGATACTCTCCTGCGACTGTTCAATCCAGGCGATCACATCATCGTTGGCAATGATGTCTACGGCGGCACTTACCGCCTGTTCGAGCGCGTCTGTCGCCGCTTTGGGTTGAATTTTAGCTGGGTGGATCTGACCAATCTGGACGCGGTGCGCGCTGCTTTTACGCCGCAGACAAAACTGCTCTGGCTGGAAACGCCGACGAATCCGCTGATGGGACTGGCAGACATCGCGGCGTTGAGCGCGCTTGCGCCGGAGGGGGTGCTGGTGGCGGTGGATAACACGTTTGCCAGCCCGGCACTTCAGCAACCGCTGCAACTGGGCGCAGATATCGTGATGCACAGCAGCACCAAATATCTGGGCGGGCACAGCGATGTTGTCAGTGGGGCGCTCATAGTGAATAACCACAAGCTCTATGAAGACCTCAGGTTCTTGCAGAACGCGGTAGGAGCAGTGCCAGGACCGATGGACTGTTTTCTGGTGCTGCGCGGCATTAAAACGCTCGGCATTCGCATGGAACGCCACAGCGCCAATGGGCTTCAGGTCGCGCGCATGCTGGAGGATCATCCTGCCGTTCAACGTGTGCTTTATCCTGGCTTAGAGAGCCACCCCCAGCACGAACTAGCCCGCCGCCAGATGCGCGATTACGGCGGTATGCTCAGCATCATTCTGGACAGCCCCGAAGCCGGCTACCGCATGGTCACGCGCACGAAGTTGTTCGCGCTGGCGGAAAGTCTCGGCGGGGTGGAAAGCCTGATCGAACATCCCTACAGCATGACTCATGCCAGTACTGCTGACAGCGAAATTGCCGTGCCGCCCGCGCTGGTGCGCCTGAGTGTGGGCATCGAAAACATTGACGACCTGCTGGCAGATCTGCGTCAGGCGTTAACCTGAATGCCTTCGTTGTTCGGTTAGCTTATGGCTGGACGGTACTGTGCCGCGCTCGGTCGCAGGGTATCAGCGCGGATACACCGCCAGCACCGCCGGGACAGGATCAAGCGAAGGCAACAGATACTCCTCTGTGCCGGGGATAGTGTAGCTCATCATGGTTGAACCCCCGCCGTCGAGATTGAGCGCATTAACGAGGTTCAGGTCACTGGTTGCCAGGTAGCGGCTAAAGTCCACCAGGGTGGGTCCCCCAGTGGGGGTCACGATCAGCAGAATCGCGCCGTTGGCGTCCTGCGCAACCACTGTGCGCCGTGTTTGCCGGTCACCCTGCGGATTGCTGAACGAGGCTGCGCCGTTGACGACCAGCATCGGGAATGCCTGCACCAGTTGTTCGGCAGTCTCTCCAGCAGCAAAGGGTTCGAGGATATTCGAGCGCACGCGGGCAGCCCCGTTCTGAACAAGCAGCATACCACCGAAACCCTGATACGACTGCCCGTAGACCACGCCATCCGCGATCAGCAGTCCGGTGATGCGGTTATCACGGTCAAAGAAGTTGGCGTTGACAACTGCCGCCGCATCCGGCAGGGTCTCGCGCCACTGGTCCGCCCGCAGGGGCGCGCCGGGGCGATAATGTGCGCGGAAGCTGTAGCGCTGCGGGTCAATACGCAGCACAACCAGCGTGCCCACCCGTTCATTTTGGATCACGCGCTGCTCAAACCCCGGCGCAAGTGTCTGCCAGGACTCAGGTGCGGTTGTAGGGGCATCCGCCGTTGTGGTGACAGTTGTCTGCGGCAGGGCATTTCCGGTATAGGTGCAGCCCCCCAGCGTGCCGCCAATCGGCAGCAGCGTGGACAGCAGCGAAAGTACCCGCGCTGGACGCAGCGCCCGCAGGATTGCCCGGCGTATGCCCAGCATCCGCAAGCGCCAGCGCAGTCGCTTGAAAAAGTGCATTGGCACGATCAGCACCTCACCACATTCCGTCTTGCAATACGGCAAAAACCCATGCTATACTATCCTTTACCAATTGCAAGGGCATTTAGCTCAGTTGGTTAGAGCGCACGGTTCACATCCGTGAGGTCGGGGGTTCGAGCCCCTCAATGCCCACCACAACGCAGTGACAGGTCAAACGCCTGTCACTTTTTGTTTGCAGCGGTTTTGCGTACCCCGTTTTCCCGTCGCTGCTGGCTGGCAGCACTTCGTCCGAACCTGAACAACGCCTCCACAGAATCTCCAGAATTGCCGTTCACAATGAAAGTATGGGATGGTGTTGCATGGCGCAGCGCTGTCCTTCATCCCTTGGGGTTCAATAAGGAGCATCAGATGCGTAAAGCGATGATGATTGGCGGGGTGCTGCTGGTGGCGCTGGCACTGCTGGGCGCTGCCCTGAGCGCGAATGGCAGTGTGGTTGGCGCGCAGGCAGCAGAAACCGCAGTGGTGCAGCGCACGACACTGAGCATTCGCGTGGAAAGCACCGGCACGATTTTACCTGAACGTACCGTCTATCTGTCCTTTGGCACAGCGGGCACAGTGCAGGCAGTTGCGGTTGAGGTGGGCGACACCGTTACCGCCGGGCAGACGCTGGCGAGCCTCGATACCGCGGATCTGGAAACCAATATTGCCCTCTACGAGCAGGATCTCGCCGTCCAGCAGGCACAGTACGATGAACTGACCGCCGACCCCGCCGAACAGGAAATCGCGCAGGCAGAGGCAAGCCTCGCAGCGGCACAGGCACAACTGCAATCCGCCGAAAACGCGCTGGCAAACGTCGGCAATCAGGCGACACTAAATTGTGCCGGCGTGGCGAATGCCGAAGACAACCTGGCGCGTGCGGAAGAAAACTTCACCAGCTACGTCAACAACGGTTACGAATGGGACGCCAACTTTATACCTGATCCTGACTCTGAACCCGGCAGAGCGCTGCGCGATGCCCGGACTGCGTTCGATGTTGAACAGGCACGCTGCGGCAGCACGCCCCCCGTCAGCTCCTATGCAAGCGAAGTGGAAGCGGCACGCACCAGAGTTGTGCAGGCACAAACCGCACTGGACGCCTTGCTCGCTGGACCCACTGCTGAAGCAGTTGCTGTTGCCGAGGCGCGGCTGGAACAGACACGGTTGCGACTGGACAATGCGCGCGCGGCACTGGCGGATGCACAGATAGTCGCCCCCTTTGACGGGGAGATTGCAGCGGTGAATATTGTCGAAGGCGCAAGCGTCAATGTCAGCAGTATCGCGCTGACGCTGGTGGACGTGCACCCGCTGCATGTGGCTGCCGCACTCGACGAAAATGACATACCTCAGGTCGCCATCGGGCAGCCCGTATTGATTACCCCGGACGCGCTGGAAGGCACCACGCTGGCGGGTACAGTCACACGCATTGCCCCGCTGGGCAGTTCAACAGATGGCATCGTGACCTACACTGTCCAGATTGATTTTGCAGCCGAGTCCAGCGCGCCGGTACTCGCAGGCATGACCACCAGCGTGGAGATTGTTGTTGGCGCTGCGCAGGAGGTACTCGTTGTGCCTACAGAGGCAGTTCAGCGTGACGGAACAACCGAGTATGTAGCGGTGCAGAACGAGGATGGCGGCACCACACGCGTGAACGTGACATCCGGCATCACGGTGGATGGTCAGACGGTCATTGAAGGCGACATCGCCGAGGGCATGCGTGTCGTCATCCCGCCCGCGCGGGCAACCAGCAGTGGCTTTACATCGCCGTTCGGTGGAGGCTAGTCATGGCGCTTCAGATGGCTTCTATAGACAGCGCCACAGCGTCGGGCACGCTTGAGCTGCCTGTGATCGAGACAGAAGCGCTGTGCAAAGTGTACGTGATGGGCGAGACAGAAGTACAGGCGCTGCGCGAGGTGGCGATCCGCATTGGAAAAGGTGAGATGGTCGCCATTGTGGGACCTTCCGGCAGCGGGAAAAGCACGCTGATGGCAATTCTCGGCGCACTGGATCAGCCTACCAGCGGCAGCTACAGGCTTGACGGGGTCGAGATTGGCAACATGAGCGAGGCAAATCTCGCGGCAATTCGCAACCAGCGCATTGGCTTCGTCTTCCAGAAGTTTAACCTGCTGGCGCGCAGTACGGCGCTGGCGAATGTCGCGCTGCCGCTGGTCTATGCCGGGGTCAACCGCCGGGAACGCGAGGCGCGTGCCACCGAGGTACTCAACCTGGTCGGTCTGGGCGACCGCCTGCACCATCGCCCGAATGAGCTTTCCGGGGGTCAGCAGCAGCGTGTCGCCATCGCGCGCGCGCTGGTCAACAACCCGTCAATCATTCTGGCAGACGAACCACCAGGCAATCTCGATTCACGGACCGGCGAAGAAATCATGCGCCTGTTTCACCAACTGCATGAGGAGCAGGGCATCACGCTGGTGATCGTGACGCACGCGCCCGAACTTGCGGCACAGGCACAGCGCGTAATTGCGATGCGCGATGGGAGGGTCATCCATGAAGGCAATTGATCGCAGCGCTCCGCTGAGCTTCCAGCCCGCTGACAGCAAGCATGAAGCTGCTGCCGTGACTGAGATGTTTCGCGCGCGGGTGAGCCGGGGCAGTGGATTGAGCCTGGCGCAGAATCTGCGCGTGGCGATGGATGCGCTGCTGGCGAACAAGCTCCGTTCCGCGCTGACGATGCTCGGCGTGATTATCGGCGTGGCGGCGGTGGTGTCGCTGCTGGCGGTCGGGCAGGGTGCCGAGTCCGCCATCACCGAGCAGATTCAGGGCACGGGCTTGAATCAACTGACGATTACCACAGGTCCTGGTTTTGGGGCGGCGGTTGGTCGCGCCACCCAATCCGACACCCTCACCTATGCCGATGCTACCGCGATTGAAAGTGGCGTAACAGGCATTGACGCCGTGCTGCCGCAGTACAGCGAAACGCTGCGCGTGCGGTCTGATCAGGAGAACCTGCTGGCAACCGTGCTGGGCACGGTGGATCAATATGCCGCAGCCCGTAACATCGAGGTCGAAATTGGACGTTATTTCACCCCCGGCGACAGCCGCACAGCCGCGCGCGTGGCGGTGTTGGGGCAGGATGCCGCGCAGGATTTATTCGGCGGCATTAACCCCGTCGGGCGTGATATCCGTATTGACGGCAAACGTTTTGAGGTCGTCGGCGTGCTGGCACGTCAGGACTCCGCCGGATTCAGCAATCCCAACGCGCAGATCTATGTGCCGTTGACTACCGGCTATCGCTACCTGTTCGACGCGCGTGTGTCTGCCAGTCGTGATTATCGCGTGGGCAGCATCATTGTTGTCGTCAGCGACAGCGATCTGGTTGCGTCAGTGCAGGGGCAGATGGAAACCGTGCTGCGCCTAGAACACCGGCTGGCACAGGACGAGGACAATGATTTCAACATCCTCGACCAGCGCACCCTGCTCGACACCGCCTCGACCATCACCGGCATTCTCACGGTGCTGCTGGCAGCGATTGCCAGCATTTCGCTGCTCGTCGGCGGCATTGGCATCATGAACATCATGCTGGTCAGCGTCACCGAACGCACCAGAGAAATTGGGCTGCGCAAGGCACTTGGCGCACGACAGCGGCATATCTTGCAGCAGTTCCTGATCGAAACCGTGTTTCTCAGCGTAACGGGCGGCATCATCGGCGTTGGGCTGGGCATGCTGATTGCGCTGCTGGTTAACGCCACTGGTGTGCTGACCACGACAATCTCGATCACGTCGATTGCCCTGGGGCTGGGCTTTTCCGCTGTGATCGGTGTGTTCTTTGGCGTGTATCCGGCTAACAAAGCGGCATCCTTGCAGCCCATTGAGGCGCTGCGTTACGAGTAATCCCTACCTTTTCAGCGTGAACAAATCTGACGCGGCGCGTCTGAAGGAGCAATACACCGTGAGCAATAACAAAACTGTAGCACTCGTCATTACCCTGCTGGCGGGGCTGCTGCTGGGTGCTGCAACACTGACAGCGGCACAAAACAGCCCGGAAACCCTGACCATCGGCTTTATTGGCGCGGGTACAGGCAGGCAGGCGCAGCAGGATCAACTGCTGTATCAGGCGGCGGTGCTGGCTGCGGAAACGATCAATAGCGCTGAGGACAACCACCTGGCGGACCCCGACGGCACGCGCTATACCTTGCGAGTGGTCTACTACGATGCCGATACCGGCGACGATGCCGTGAGCGCGCTGGATAGCGCCGTTGTGGATGATGCTATCGCGGTGCTGGGTCCGCAGCAGCCAGAACTGGCGCAGGCGATCCTGGATGCGGGCACGCCTGCCATACCGCTGCTGCTGGGGGGACCCGATGCGCCGCGAGGGACATCCTATGTGTTTGACCTCTCCGCCGGATATGCCCCATGGGCGCAGACAGCGGCGGATTATCTGGTGCAGCAGCGGCACTTTAACCGCGTGGCGCTGGTTGCCGCCAATACCGATGTTGCCCTGAGCAGTATGGATGCTTTCCGCGCAGCAGTGGACGCCGATTTTATCGTTGCTGACCTGACCCACGACGCCGGGGATGATGACTTCACCACCGAAGCACGCACCCTCCGCGACGCGGACGCGCAGGCACTGTTTGTCTGGACACTCGACGGCTCAATGGTCGCTTTGCTGCGGGCGCTGGACGCTGTCAACTGGTCGGGGATGATCGTCTACGCCGGACTGGATGCGGAATTCCTGACCCGCGCGGATGACTTAATCCCGGCGGACTTCTTCGGCACAACCGCCTGGACTGCCGCTGCCTATGACGCCGCCAGCCAGTCGTTCGTCGCCGATTACACTGCCCGCTGGGGGCAGATGCCGCCCGATGGCGCTGCTGCCTACTATGACGCCGTGTATCTGCTGGCAGACGCGATCCGCAGTGATGGCGCAGCGCCGCCTGCTCTCAACACCGCGCTGAACACAATGACTGACATTGCCGGGGTGCAGGGCAGCTATGCCGCCGCCCAAACCGACGCGCTGCTGCTGGTGCAAGCGTACCCCGATGGCACGCTGATTGAAGCCGCCCGTTATGCCGGAGGAACCTGCCAGACCTGCCCGAATCTGTGGCTGGCAGACACCACCAACGAGGCGGCGGAAACCGTCGTCACATACAACATCGGGCTGATTGCCAGCCTCGACGGTCCGGCGGAAGCCAGCGGCGAGAGCATTGAGCAGGCTGCGCGACTGGCAGTGCGCGAGATCAACGAACTAGGCGGTGTGCTTGATACGGACGGCAGGCGTTACACGCTCAATCTGCGCGTCTACAGCGCCACCAACCAGACCGAAGCCGCCAGCGCCTTTAATCAGGCAGTAGCAGACGGCATGCAAATCATCATCGGACCGGACTGGAACGCGCACGTGCTGCCCAATCTCTACCGCGCGGAGGCGGCTGGGGTCGTGCAGTTGGTTTCGGCAACCGATACCCGCATTGCCAGCGACGAACCCACCAACTTTGTCTTTCAACTGCGCGCCACAGACGATGCCAAAGCGCTGGCACTAGCGGATTATCTGCTGAATGGACGCGATTACACGCAGCTCGCCTCGGTGGCTGTGCGTGCGGATTACGCGCTGTCTGCTGCCAACACCTTTGCGGATGTGGTTGCCAGTTCCGAGGATGGCGAATTGGCGCTGCGGCTGGAACACGACATAGATGCAGGAGATTACAGCGAGATCGCCCGGCAGATTACCGCCGCGGATGTTGAAGCAGTCGTCGTGTGGTCGACACAACCCGCTGCCAGCAGCCTGCTTGCCGAACTCAACGCCCTGGGGTGGGACGGGCTGTTTGCCTATGGCTATCTGAACAGCGAGTTTGTGTACGACGATGCCGCACCCGACAGTGTCGAACTGATCGGGGCGGTCAACTGGACTGCCGCATCCGGGGACTGGGTCAGTCGCGATTTTACCGCCCGCTACACCGAGCGTTACGGCAGCACGCCCACCGCGCAGAGTGCCGCTTACTATGATGCGGTCTATCTGCTGGCGAGCGGGCTGGCGCAGGTTGGCGCAGAAAACATTCAAAGCTGGCTGATTGAGCTTGAGCGCTTCGTGGGTGTTCAGGGCGTCTATACGCCTGCCGCGTTCGCGAACGGCGAACTGCTGCGCGGCGTGGTCATTGTCAGAGTTCAAGAACAGGGTATGGTCGAAATCGCACGCTATAACGGCGCAGAGTGCCTTGTATACTGTGAATAGTGTCAGCGTGAGGCGCAGTGCCCGACTGACATACGAACAGGGTGATCCATTGTGGTCGCCCCGGCAGTGCCAGCGCCGCCGCACAGATAAGCGCCTGCCGCAGGGAACAAGCGCAATGGGTTGCTGCGCTTGCTCCTGCGGCGGTTGAATACACGCAGCCAACAACCGGGAAGTGACTGGCATGGACACACCACGTATTCTTATTGTGGACGATGACAAGGAAATTGTTCGCGTTCTGCGGGCGTATCTTGAACAGGCGGGGTATCAAGTGTTCACGGCTTATGATGGCAGCACTGCTTTGCATATCCTCAACCGTGAGCTGCCGGAGCTGGTGATCCTTGACCTGATGCTGCCGGACAAGGATGGGCTTGCCATCACGCAGACTGTGCGTGCCAATCCGCGACTGCTGCGCACCTATATTCTGATGCTCACCGCGCGCGTGGAGGACACCGACAAGATTGTTGGGCTGGAGGTGGGCGCAGATGATTATGTCACCAAACCGTTCAACCCGCGCGAAGTCGTGGCGCGTGTGCGCGCGTTTTTCCGCCGCCAGCAAATGGATGAACAACCGCTGGAACAGGTGCTGCGCTATCGCGGGCTGACGGTAGACCTGAGCCGGCGGCATGTCCTGGTGGATGGGCAGCCAGTGGACCTGACGCCAACAGAGTTTAATTTGCTGGCGGTGCTGATGCGTAAACCAGGTTTCCCCTTCAGCCGCGCAGAGCTGGTCCAGAAGCGGCTGGGCTATGACTACGAGAGTCTGGAACGCACGCTGGACAGCCATGTGCGCAACCTGCGCCGCAAAATCGAACCTGATCCAGGCAACCCGACCTATATCCAGACGGTCTATGGCATGGGCTATCGCCTGGGGGAACCCTGATTATGCGCCGCCTGTGGGTACGGTTGAGTATTGCTTTTGGCGTGGTGACGCTGGTGGGTGTGCTGATGGTCCTGCTGCCTGCGTGGATCGTTTCGCAGGATGGCTCCCTGCGCGATTACCTCAGCCGACGTTATCTGGAAACCAGCGGTCTGATTGAACGTCTGCAAAGCTCTTACCGGCAGCACGGCGACTGGGCAGATGTTGAACGCCTGCTTAGCGCTGAAGATGTGGTGCTGCCGGGCACGCCGGGCAGCAGCGATTACGGCTTAATTTTTGCGGATGCAAGCGGGTTGATCCTTTTTGACGCGCGCAGCAATATGGCAGGCACATATTTAGAACCGGAGGCTCTGGCGAGTGGACTGGTGGTGATGCTTGACGGACAGCCCAGGGGCTATCTGCTCCTGCGCCGGCTTCAGACCGGGAGCTACACAGGCGGGTTGCCCCAGGATTTTCAGTCAGTGGTGATCCGCGAAGTGCTCCGAATACTCATCATCGTTTTGAGTGCTGGCGGACTGGTCAGTATCCTTGTAGGTATTGGCGCCAGTCACTGGCTGACACGCCCGCTGGCGGAACTCGCCCGGACAACGCGCGCCTTTGGTCCGCACAACCTGAGTGTGCGCGCCCCGGTACGCGGCAGTACGGAAGTCGCCGCGGTGGCACAGGCTTTCAACGAAACCGCTGATGCGCTGGAACGCGCCGAAATTCTGCGGCGTAAGCTGGTCACGGATATTGCGCATGAGTTTCGCACACCGCTCACCGTGCTGGAAGCGAATCTTCAGGCGATGCTGGATGGCATCTATCCTCTCAACAGGAACGAGATAGAACGCCTGCAGGAACAGACCAGTCTGCTGCACCGGTTGATTGATGACCTGCGCGAACTGGTGCTGGCGGAGTCCGGTCAGCTCCGGCTGGCGTTGGATCAGGTGGATGTAAACACGCTGGTCAGGTCCCAGGTGGATCATTTCAGCGCAATAGCCGAAGCACAGGGCATCACCCTGCGCAATATCTCCCCCGCGATACCGCTCACGGTTGTTGCTGACCGCAGTCGCCTGATGCAGGTCTGCAACAATCTGCTGCACAATGCGCTGGTCCATACCCCTGCACAGGGCTGCATCACCGTCAGCACATGGCGCGCGGCGGACGACGCCTGCATTGAAGTGCGCGACACCGGCGCGGGCATTCCCGCGGAGCAGTTGGGCTATATCTTTGAACGGTTCTACCGTGTGGACGATTCGCGCAGCCGAACAACGGGTGGGGCAGGGTTGGGGCTGGCAATCGTCAAAGTGCTTGTGGAGATGCACAACGGCTCGGTGAGCGTCAGCAGCACAGGCAAACACGGTGAAGGGACCGCATTTCTGGTGCGCCTGCCATTAGTAATGCAAGCTGCGGGCGAGCCGCTGCAACCTGCATTGAACGGCGCTTGACTATCCTGCAGCGAATCAGGGGAAAGCACTTCCCCTGATCTGCGTGTGATGCCTCTTTGTGGTGCGGCTGTGCTGTCGTTTGCTGGCTACAGCGTCGTGACTTGCCCGTCCAGCGTAATTCGCCGGACGCCCTGCCCTTCATATGCTGCCGCGACCAGCGAAGTCTCAAGCACTTCCAGCGGTCGCATGAAGCGTGCCGTGCCGTTATCAATCGCATTCTTGATCCCGGCGGGCGGGTAGCTGGTAAACGGTTCCAGCGCGCAGTTGTAGGTGCGCCCGTACCAGGGGTAATCGTGATGCCCGCCATAGACCTGCCACATCCACAGGTACTTGAACAGGTCTTTGTCCCATGCCATGCCAAAGCCGACGCCCTGATTCTGGTTGGTCAGTCCATACCAGCCTTCGCTCAGTTCCTTGAAGAAAACCACATCAACTGATTTCGTTGACTTGGGCAGCACGCGGCTGATGTCCTGCAAGCTGCCTGTGCGCTGGTTAGGTACCTGCGGGAAATCGTAGTCGCCGCCGGGTTTCCACAGCCCGTTAGGATGAAACGCCAGCACTTCGACTTTGCTCGCCGGGGTATGCACCACACAGCTTTCATCCAGAAACGGCACACCGAAGGCAGGATGATGTCCCCACATAATCGCAAAGTCATTTTCGGATTGGTTGCTCAGTATTTCGTCAATGAACAGCGCTGCCACCCCGCGTTTGAGCGAGAGTCTGCGTTCCAGCGTCAGGGGCGAACGATAGAGCGAGACACGCAGGCGCACGCTGACTTTTTCGGTGTCGTCCTCCACAATCGCGGCTTCAACAGGCAGCAGCGGCAGTTCGCCATGCAAGCCCTGGAATGTGCCCAGATACGGCTCAGAAGCCCACCCCGCGGACGGCAGCACTTCCTGCCAACCGCCGTAGTAGTAATCGTGGAATGCGCCTTCCGGCAGAGCGCTGGTTGCCACAAAGGGCTTCTGCATCGGGATTGGCGACTGCCACATGAAGTCGAGGTCACGCGGCTTGTACGTAAAGTCGAAGATGTCGCCGCCCTTGTCCAGCAGCACGCCCACGCGCAGCAGCTCGTTTTCCAGATAGGCGATGCGCATGCCTTTGTAGGTATAATCGAGGCTGATACGGCAGCCACTTTTTCTGCCATACGTATACATTGTGTGTCTCTCCTTATGAATCCAGGGTCGTTTTTGACTGCGGTGGTTGCAGCTCCGATGCTTCGGCAGCCGCAGGTCGCTGGGGCACCACCAGCGCAGTGATTTTGCTCAACGTCTGGCTGATGCTGCTGCGCCACATGTCCAAGCCTACCGCCAGAATGATGATTCCGCCGAGGGTGATGTCCTGCCATGATGCCGGAACAGTATTGAGATTCAAGCCGTTTTGCACGACCTGCACGGTCAGCGCGCCAAACAGGGTCGAAATCACATTCCCGTGTCCCCCGGCAAGGCTTGCCCCGCCGATCACTGCCGCTGCGATTGCCTGCAATTCTGTGCCAACGCCGTAATTAGGCGAACCGGAGTTGAGCCGCGCCATCGTCAGAATACCCGCCAGCGCTGAGGTCATGCCCGCAATGACAAAGGTCAGCATGCGCGTGCGGTTGACCGCAATCCCGGACAGGCGCGCGGCGGACTCGTTGCCCCCCACTGCATAGATCGAACGCCCGATGCGCGTGTAACGCAGCAGCACAAAGACCACCCCGTACAGCCCCACCACGTAGATCAGCGGCAGGGGAATGCCCAACGCGCGCCCATAAAACAGTGGTTCAAGGTCGGTGGACACACTCATGATCGGTGTGCCGCCCGTAATCAAAAATGCCAACCCACGGATGATACCCATTAGTGCCAGCGTCGTGATAAATGAGGGTATTCGCCCGTAGGTGCTCAAAAAGCCGCTGATCAGCCCAATGAACCCACCCAACAGCAGCAGCAGCACCAGCGCGACCGGCACAGGAATACCCATATTGCGAATCAGGATTGCCCCTGTACACGCCGTGAGCGCAACAATTGCGCCTGGCGTCAGGTCAATGCCGCCCCCCAGAATCACCAGCGTCGAACCAATCGCTGCGATTGCCACACTGCTCACTTGCAGCGAGACATTTGACAGATTCTGGGGCTGCAAAAAACGATTGGTTGTCAGGCTGACGATAATCACGACCAGCAGGAATGCCGCGAACGGACCCATCACCTGAGAGCGAAAAATCTTGAGCGCACCTGTCATCCTCGTAACCCTTCTGTTTCGCTCATTCTCTTGCTTTATGCCGCTTCTGGCTGCACACCAGAGGCAATCGCCAGAAGCTGTATCTGCGTCAGGCTGGACGCCGGGGCAGTGTGCAGAATGCGCCCGTCACGCACGATGGCAATAGTATCGCTCATTGCCAGCAGTTCGGGGTAATCTGAACTGATCAACAGGATACTGATCCCCTGCGCAGTCAGTTCATTGATAACGTTATACACATCCAGTTTGGCGCCAACATCGATACCCTGTGTGGGTTCGTCCAGGATCAGGACTTTCGCTTGCGAGAATAACCAGCGGGCAATCACGACCTTTTGCTGGTTGCCGCCGCTCAGGAACTTGACCGATTTTTCCATCGCTGTCGGTGTCACACTCAGTTTGTTCACGTACTCGCGGGCAATCCGCGCTTCCCGGTTCGGGTTGAGGAAACCAGCGCTTACCAGTGCTTTCAGCCGTGAAATGGTGATATTGCGCGGACCTTCAAAGTTAAAGAACAAGCCATCTGACTTGCGGTTTTCGGGAATCATGCCTACGCCTGCTGCGATTGCCTGAATTGGCGATGCAAAATGCACCCGCTGCCCCCGCAGCAGAATCTCGCCGCTGGTGGGGCGATCCAGCCCGAACAGCGCGCGCGCAATCTCGGTCCGCCCAGAGCCGACCATGCCGCCCAACCCCAGCACCTCACCTTCATGCAGCGTAAAGCTCACGTTTTGCACCCCGTTTTCAGTGCTTAAGTCGCGCACTGTGAGGACCGCGCCAGCGGTGGCATTCACAGCTTTAGGGTAATGCTGCTGAATGTCCACGCCCACCATTAGCCGGACGACCTCATTCTGCGTAAGCTGGTCAATCGGGCGCGTAGCAACCAGACTGCCATCTTTAAGAATCGAGATGATGTCGGCAATTTCAAAGACTTCGTCGAGCCGGTGCGAAATGTAGACAATTGCCTTGTTTTGCGCCGCCAGTCGGCGAATCAGCGCCAGCAGCCGTTCGGTCTCGGCAAGCCCCAGCGCAGCGGTGGGTTCGTCCATAATCAGCACCGATGACTCCAGCGAGATCGCCTTGGCAATCTCGACAAGTTGCTGTTCTGCAACCGACAGATGCTTGATCGCAACATCCGGTTCGATGTGAATGTCAAGCTGGCGCAGAATCTCGATGGTCTCGCGCTGCATGCGTTTCCAGTCGAGTGTACCTGTGGCGGTGCGTGGTTGGCGGCCCAGAAAGATGTTCTCCGCGACGGTCAGTGTAGAAACCAGCGAAAATTCCTGAAAAATGGTCGCTATACCCAGTTCACGCGCATCATGCGGATTACGCAGGGTCACCGGGCGGTTGTTGAGCAGCATCTCGCCCGCATCCGGGCGGTGCACCCCGGCAAGGCATTTCATCAGGGTTGATTTTCCGCTGCCATTTTCGCCCAGCAGGGCATGAACCTGACCGGGATAAAGCAGCAGCGAAACGCCTTTAAGTGCCTGAGTATTGTAAAAATTCTTTTTGATATCGCGCAGTTCCCAGAGCGGTGTGCTGGTCATGGTGCTGCCTTTTAACTCAGCCCTATCTGTAAACCCATTTTGCTGAACAAGGCGATTAATCCCCGTGCCTGGGTTTACAGATAGACACTTACACGAACAAAGCTTCAGGCTGGGGGCATGAAGCGCTGACTGCTGCTTTCACGCCCCCGGCAGATAATCAGTTAACGCGACGGATCACGGGCAGTCGTAGGTGCCGCTTACCGGCGGGAACAGTGTCTCAGGACGGCACAGGTAGTTCAGCACGTTCGCCTGGTTGACCACCACGGTGGGGGTTTCCACCCAACCGCCAGGGTAGCTGCCACCGACGCAGTCCATCGCCACCTGAAGCACAACTTCACCCATCACAAACGGTGTCGTGTTGACGGTAGCAGTCCAGCGCCCGTTGGCGATATCTTCCAGCCCGGTGGTGTCGCCGTCATTGCCGAAGATCAGGATGTCGCCGCGCCCAGCCGCCTGTGCGGCTGCCGCTGCGCCGATGGCGATGTAGTCATTCGCCGCGACTACCAGGTTGATTTCCGGATGCGCTTGCAGCATGTCGGTCATCGCCGTGTTGCCGGTGTCCACGTTCCATTCGGTGGGCAGCGTAGCAACAATCGTCATGCCGGGGAACTGCGCAAAGGCATCGAGGAACCCGCCGATGCGCTCTGTCGAATGGTAGCCGGGCAGCCCTTCCAGCACGCCCACATTGGCGATGCCGCCCACCATACCCGCCGCGAAGTTGCCCAGCGCGGTAGTGCCATTACGCTGGCTGTAACCCACCACACCATGCACCGGCGTCGGGAAGTTGGGGATGTCCGAGTTGACGATGATCACGGCGACGCCCTGGCTGACGGCTTGCGCCACCAGCGGTGCTGCTGCACCTTCATCATGCGTGGAAAGGATGATCGCGTTGACGCCCTGGGTCAGCACGTCCTGAATCATCCCCATCTGCCCGGCGATGTCCGAGCCGCTCTGGGGTGCCTGCATGAAGGTTTCGATCCCCAGTTCCGCCGCCTTCGCCCGGATACCTTCGCCAATCGCCATGTAGTACGGGAATTCGGTTGCCGGTGGCATATAGGCGATGCGAAGCGGGCTGCTGCCATCCCAGTTCAGGTTGGCGCATGCCGCCTGTGCGCCTTCGTTCAGCGGTACAGGGTCAAAGGCGGGGTCGGGCGCGTTGTAGCCAGCGTCATCCTGACCGAAGGCAACGCCGAACGAAACAAGCATGACAATCAGCAATAGAACGAGCAGTTTTTTCATGATTTTTGTCTCCAACTGATCTCTATGTCATAGTCGAACAAGAATTTATCGTGCTGTTGAATGCTTCTGGATGGTGCCATTCCCCTCCTTTTCGGGTGCTTCCCTCTAGCGGACAGTACTATCATGACCCCCGGAGGAGTCTGCTATCATCAGTGCGTGAATCTCTGCACTGCTGATCACCGGAAGATCAAACATGATCGTTTGCTTAAGGCGTGCGGCGGCATCGCCAACCATCACCGCCTTTTCCAGCCCATCGCTGCGCATATCGCTGGTGAGCATGCCGTAATAAAAACCGCCTGCCCATGCATCGCCACCGCCGATGCGATCTTGAAGCAGGATCGGCTGCGGCTTTGGCGAACGGCAGAACGCGCCGTCACAGTGTATGGCTGCTGCTTCCCACAGGTGGCGTTCCGACGATGTAGTGCGGCGCAGGGTTACTGCTACCATGCGCAGGTTAAAGCGCTGGATCACATCCGTCCCAAACTGACGCAGGTCATCGTCGTGCAGTTCCCGCGCTTCGCCGTTGAGCACCTCCGCCACGCTGTAACGCCCACAGCCAATGCCGTAGTGCAGCGCCATATCGTAGATTGATGTAATCAGGATGTCGGCATGGTCCGTCAGCAGCGGGCGCATAGTATCGGCGCATTCCTGCTCACTCCACAGGGTTGCCCGGTAGTTGAAGTCCACACCAATCAGGCAGGTGGATGGGCGTGCACTGGCGGCTTCCTCGAACGCATCCAGCAGGTAGTTACGCGCGTAGCCGCTGTGGGCTGCCAGCCCGAAGGTAATGCCGGAGATATGAAACAGGCGCGCCGCGTCCAGCGCCGCGTCCCAATCCACCATCCCGCGATCCAGACGGCTGGCAGCCGAGTATTTGCGCTGGTACCAGACCATCCCCGCACGGGGGGTGCGCCCGGCTTCGTAAATATAACGCCCCATCAGATCCGTTTTGCTCGCCCACACGATATAATCGGCATTCACGCCGTTCGCGCGGGCGGTGTCGCGCAGCATCCATCCATAGGGATTATCGGGAATGCGCGTGATATACGCTGCAGGAATCCCCAGACGCGCCAGCAGAACGGCAATGGAGAATTCGCTGCCTGCCAGTGAGACATACACCTGCCGCGTCATTTCGGGGCGCTGGAAATCGGCAGGTGTTTCGCGCACCATCGTCTCACCAAATGTGACAAACGAATCGGGGTCAAAGCCGCTCAGATCATCGCTGGTGATGTTATATTTCGGCGCGTCGGTACTCATGTTAGTTGACCTACCACGACTCCAACTGTGCGGTTAAGCCACCGTCAACAAACAACTGTGTCCCGGTGATGAATGCAGCTTCGTCGCTGGCAAGGAATGCCGCCGCGTGACCAATATCTTCAGGACGCCCGATGCGCTTCATGACCTGCCGGCGTTCGACTGCCTGCTGCTGCCCCGCCGGATCAGGATAACTGTCAAAGATACTTTGGATCAGCGGCGTCAGCACCCAGCCCGGCGCAATCGAGTTGACGCGCACGGCGGGACCATAGTCAATCGCCATATTACGGGTCAGCGCCGTGACGCCGCCTTTGGTCGCTGCGTAGGGCGCTACGCCGTTAACGGTGGCATAGGAATGCACAGACGAGATGTTGACAATCGCGCCTTTGCCCTTGTTGAGCATGTGCGGCAGCGCAAACTTGGAGCACAGGAATACCCCGCGCAGGTTAACGCCCATCGCCCGTTCCCAGTCTTCGCTGCTGGTTTCCAGCAGAGGCTTGTAGACGCCGATTCCGGCATTGTTGACCAACACATCCACACCGCCAAAGCGACCCAGCGTTTTCTCGATCATCGCCTTGACCTGTTCTTCGTTCGAGACATCACATTTGATGAACAGGGCTTCACCACCACCCGCGTTAATCTCCTGTGCCGTCTTTTCGCCTGCGGGTTCATCCCAGTCCACGACCACGACCTTCGCGCCTTCTTTGGCGAACACAGTCGCAATCCCCCAGCCGATACCCTTTGCGCCACCCGTCACGATGGCGACTTGATCTTTGAGTTTCATAGTTCACCTTTTGTTGGGGCGTCCTGCTGTCAGGGCGCACCTCATTTACCAGGGCGTGCGCGGGGTGGACAGGAACACCGGTCCTGTGTCACCCACTGCGACGTTATCCTCAATGCGAATGCCGCCGAAGCCAGGAATATACACACCCGGTTCAACACTGCTGACCATGCCGGTTTGCAGTGTACCGGGCATACCCGGCAGCAGGAACGGGATGAATTCGTGATAGCGCCAGCCCACCCCGTGCCCGGTAATATGCACGAAGTATTCGCCCAGTCCGGCGTCTGTCAAAATCTTGCGCGCTGCGGTATCAGGATCACTGAAACCTGCACCGTTCTTCATCTGCTGTGCGCCTGCCTGCTGCGCGGTTAGTACGGTATTGTAGACCTCACGCTGCCGTTCCGTTGGCGTGCCTGCGACCGCCACATAGGTCAGGTCGGACCAGTAACCATCAACCACCGTTGCCAGTTCGACCATCACAATATCACCCTCGCGGATCACATAAGTCGTGGATGGCACCAGCAGCGTGCCCTTGGTGCTGCCGACCACCCCTGCGCCCACTTCTGCGGATGCCCGCACCAGCCGCGCGCCCTTGTGCCCCGGACCCTTCGCGCGGATGACATGTTCAATCAGCGCACCGACTTCAACCTCGGACATGCCAGGCTCTAGCTGCTGAACGAAGGCGTTCATGCCCATTTCCGCGATTTCGTTGGCAATGCGCAGCTTTTCCAGTTCGTACTCGCCCTTGATGGCGCGCGCTGACTGAAGCACATCTGCTGCGTCTACCAGCGTTGCATTGGCAAAGACGGACGACAGCATGCCCGCCCACGGCGCATGGGGTACGACCGGCTCGGCACTGCGGTAGCTGGAACCGACGACTTCAAACGTCTGCTCCACACCGATGGTGGCATTCGCCAGCCCCAACCGGTCACGGGTCTGTGTCAGCAGGCGGGTGTAGTTCTCGTACAGGTCGCCATCTTTGAGCAGCCCCCAACCGAACAGGGTGTAGTCTGCCCAATCGACTTTGGCATATTCTTCTTCGATTTCGGGCAAAAACAGCAGCGGTTTGCCGTCCTGCGGGAAGACAACAAACGAGAACCCGTGATGTGCCCAGTAATCGGTGATATAGACCACGTTTTCGGGCAGGCGGCAGATCAGCGCGTCGATTCCGGCACTGCGCATTGCTGCCCGCAAACGATCAAGACGAAAAGTTTGTGTCATGCTGTGTTCCCTTAACACTTAGAACCTAGCCATCAATCTGTCTTCCTGAACAAGGGGAGTACTTCCCTTGTCCGGTTGAGTGATAAGTTCTTATCGCTCAAAAGACTGTGTTTAACCGCTTATAACCGACCGAACTCCGCCAGCAGTTCTTCCACAGTTTTACCTTCGCGGATCTTCTGCCGTGTCCGTTCTTCAAGATCAGCCTGTTTGCGTGCGGCGTCCAGCACCTGCGCGGCATCTTCGAACGGGATGACCACCACCCCGATTTCATCTGCCAGGATCAGGTCACCAGGGCGCACCA